>JAJZTZ010000147.1 GCA_021847305.1 Pseudomonadota bacterium
CCAAAATCCCTGTCGGGATGACTGCTCCCATTTCGTTTACCTGCCTGAGTCGTGGGAAACCCCGGTAGATACACGATTTCAGGGATGCCAGTCATCCTTTTTTACCGTAGACAAACGACGAAGAGCCTTATTTTTCATACCTAACCTCCTTTTCAGAATCCAACACAATTGGGATCAACCTCCACTTTGTTGTCGAATTCATGCCGCCATCTTTTCGCAGAAGTACAAATGTTCATTCACTGCTTCGACGCCGTCGCTGTTAGCCTCGATCACCGTCAGGTCGGGAGAGGCCATTTGCCGGATCTGGCCGTTCTCGCTGAACTGCCCCATGGAATAGTTCAGCGAGGTGATGCCGTCCTGGGCCAGGGTGGTTTCTTCGGCGGCATCCACGATGCCGTTGCCGTTCTTGTCCTGCCATACGCGCAAAGGAATATAGGGGGTCCAGGCTTCCTGAGGGAGCCCGCTGTTGGCAAAGACGGCAGCGTGATAGGTATAGATCGCCTGAAAGGGCAGGTCCAAAGTATTACCAAGATTTTGCCGCGCCGCTAAATCTGCCCTCATTAAATCGACACCCACACTCCACCAGGCCTGGGTATTGTCAGGGTTGGCAAGGGAACTGCCCGCCGGTGCATAGCTCGCCGCGTAATGGTTAGCGACGTAGCCGTCGAGCGTCGCGCCGGTCACCACCCCCAAAGCAAGGCGCGCGTAGGAATCGCCTTTTACCGCCAGGTAGTTCCAGTAATTGTAACGGTCGCCATTGTTGGCATATTGCGTCAGTTGAGCGATGTCTTGTTGCGTTAACGTGCCAGCCATTGCTTGTTCTCCTTATGATCGTAAGCAGTCATTGTTTGGTGATGAACGATTGCAGCAATGTCTCCACTGCCACCTGGATCTTTTGCCAGTCCCCCAGATAGACACGCCGATAAGTTACCTTGACCGCTGCATTCAGCGGCTTAAAGATAAAATGCTGTTGACATTGAGGGGAAAGCCGGACGCCATAAGCGTAGGGTCCGACCTCGTCTGCCGTGCACTTGATATAGGTTTGCAGCCCACCGCCTAACTCTGGCGTATAGTAAATATCGTCGTAGTGATCATATAAATCCTTGGGCAAGTCCGGAAACTGGCTGAAATCGATGCCCTCGCGTTTAAGGCCAAATTTGCTCGGTTTCTTGTAGAGCTTGTTCACGTGATGGCAAACGGCATTTTCCGGCAAGCGTGGAATGCAGACGTCCGTCAGGTAAACGTAAATATCGGCCTGCAAGGCCACGTGCAATTGATCCTGAGTATGTATCTCGGGATCTACTGCACCGGATGAGACCAGCATCGAGAGCGTTCGCCCTCCGCCAGGCACCTGAAACTCCTTATCATTGGCCACGGTACGAGGCCCCATCTCCGGCCACAATGTTTCCAGCAGCAAATCCTTCCGCACGTTGTGCGGGTCTTGGGGCCGCCCATTCGGATAGACCATCTTTTCCATCGCATCGGCGGCGGCATTCATGCTGAAGCCAGGGGGAACGTGGAGTCTGACGGTGCGCGTTCCTGTGTGGTCCATCGGCCAGTCAAGGTCCGCTGCAGGCCAGAGCGGCGTATCAGGGAGAGGCGATCCAAAGCAACCACTCAGTCTCGCTGAGAGCAGCAACACCGCGAAGATTCCAAAACGAAAAAACCAGTGTCTAAGTCGGTTCATGTTTATATCATTCCGAAGATGGTACCCCGCTAGCGGTCCTTGCCTGCCGAGGGCGCTTTGGCGCTGCTCAACTCCTTCAAATCTTCCAGCGCTGCCGATTCACTGCGCTCTTCCAGCGTGTCGCCGATAAAGAATACATTTGCCAGCAGCCCGGTAGGAAAATCGAAATGCAAAAATTTCCGTTCACCTGCGGCCAGCTGAACGGTCGTTTCCGCTGGCTTGCCAAACATGCCGGTCGTCACTTCAATGGAATGACTGCCAGGGGTGAATTGTTGCTGCAAATAGGAACCGTTATACAGTTCGCCTGATTTGATGCCGTCAATGAGAACCGGCATGGTTTGTCCTGAAGCGAATAGCGCAGACTTCCGATAGACAATCAGTTCAGCGCTGGCTGGAGGAACGGGTTGCAGCCCGGAGAATTTCGGCCCCGGTGCTGCGCACCCCGCCAGAACTCCCCCAACAATTAGCGCAAGCGTGTAAAGCATATTTTTCCTAATCATTTGTTTCTCCCGTTGATGTTGGTAAAGGCAATGGCGCGGTGAGCGCCAACGAATAATTCCCCCCGGTCTGCTGGAACCCCAGCTTGCGCAGGAAGCGATCCATCTTGTCCATATCGGTGCCGCTGTTGACCCCCGCATTCAATTCCACCGCGCCGCGATTCTCTGCCCATTTCCTGAACGCCGTAAGCAGGCGCAGTCCCGCTCCACCCATGCGCTTTTCCGGCAGCACGTCGTAGTGGATGACGCTGGCCACCATCTGTTCCGAGAAGAAGTGCCGCTCCACGCAACCGATGATGCCGCCGATGGGGTTGCCTTGACTGTCTTCCGCGACGAAGAAACAGTGGGTACCATTGCGGTTCTGTCCGGTCTCGATGGCGGCGTGCAGTTGCTGGGCGACGCGGTCTGGATTGTAATCGTAGGCGGCGAAGCGGGTCAGGGCATGGAAATCGCGGCCCAGTTCCACGAAGGCCGGCACATCATTTAGGGTGGCAAAACGGATTTTCATCACTCGGGGATCCTGTGTTCGTGTGCCCCATCCGCTTCGGATTTCCCGCTCGACACGACCGAGAGATTTTCGCTGCCGATGCGCACCAGCTTGTCGACCTGCAAGCCCTTCGGCAGAGCATGGGTGATGAACAGCATGGTGACCTTGCCGCGCAACTGGTTGATGGTGGCGGCGAAGTGCTCGGCGGTAGCCGCATCCAGACTGCTGGTGGCTTCGTCGAAGATCAATATCCGCGGTTGCTTGAGTAGCGCCCGGGCAATGGCCATACGCTGCCGCTGTCCACCGGACAAGCCTGCGCCCCGTTCGCCAATCTCGGTCTGGTAGCCTTGCGGCAGCTTGTCGATCACCTCGTGGATTTCTGCCATGCGGCAGACGCGCACGATGTCTTCGAACGTGGCGCGGGGATTTGCCATCAGCAGATTGTCATAGAGGGTGCCGGAGAACAACATGGTTTCCTGCGGCACCACGCCGAAATGATGGCGCAGTTCGTTGGCGGAAAGGTAGCGAATATCGTAGCCGTCAATCTTGATTGTGCCGCTGGCAGGCACATAAAAGCCCTGCAGCAGCTTGGTCAGAGTGCTCTTGCCCGAACCCGATGGGCCCATGATGGCGACGACGGATCCGGGTTCGACCATCAGGTTGAAATCCTGATATAGAAAGGGGAGGTTGTCTGCGTAGCGGAAGCTCAGATGCTCGATTTCGATCTTGCCATCGCCGGCCCGGGTACGGGCGGGCGTGATGGAATACGGTTCCGTCGGCGCGTTCATCACGTCGCCCAGGCGTTGTACCGACAGGTTGGCCTGCTGAAACTGCTGCCACAGCCCCACCAGCCGCAGCATCGGCTGGGACACCCGCCCGGCGAACATCTGAAAAGCGACCAGCATGCCGATGGTGAAGTCGGTGCCGTGCATCACGTAATAAGCGCCAACGACGAGAATCAGCAGTGTCATCATCTGCTCCAAGCCGTTGGCCAGCACGTTGTAGGTGTTGCCAATCTGGCGCACTTCGAAACCGGAGCGCAGGTAATCAGCCAGATAGTCGCTGTAACGCGCCTTGAGTTGGGGTTCCATTTGCAGGCTCTTGACGGTTTCGACCCCGGCAATGTACTCGGTCACGAATGCCTGGTTGCGTGCACCCAGCAGGAACTGCTCATTGAGCTTTGTCCGGAAAACCGGCGCTACCAGCATACTGAGTACTACGATGACTCCGATGATCGCCAGCGCGATGAATGTAAGCGGTACGCTGTAATAAAGCATGATGCCGACAAAGATCAGCAGGAAGGGCAAGTCGAGCACCAGTGTCACGGCGGTACTGGCGATGAATTCCCGTATATTCTCCACACCGTGCAGCCGGGCGGAAACCACCCCGGTGGGCCGATGCTCGAAATAACGGGGCGACAGTTTGAACAGGTGCTCGAACACTGCGGCGCCCAGCACGGCATCCACCCGGTTGCCGGTATGCAGCACCAGGTATTGGCGCACCCAACTGAGCAGTGAGGAGAACACCATGAACACGCCGAGGCCAATAGCGATGACGATCAGCGTGCTTTGGGTGTGGTGCACCACCACCTTGTCAATCACCACTTGCGTGAAAAGCGGTGTACCCAGCGCCAGTAACTGGATGATGAGGGAAGCAATCAGCACATCGCGCCAGACGTGCTTGTGTTTCAACAACTCCGGAATAAACCAGCGAAAGCCGAATGTCGATTGGCTGGCCGAGGCGCCATCGGGATCCTGGATGGTTTTCGAGGCGATGGCGAGCTGGAACGCCGTACCCGTATAACGGGCAGTAAATCCATCGGGTGCAAGAATAATCGGAGTGTTGGTGCCAGCCTCGAACAGAGTGATGCCTTCGGCATTGACTTGAACAACGATGGCTGGGCGGTAAGTATGGGATGAATCGGCAGCGGAATTCGCTGCTTCGCCGTTGCCTTGGGCGGACAAATCATCCAGCACCATCTCGTGCAGTATCACCAGGCAGGGAAGTTTGAGCGATAAGATGGCCTCACTCGCCACCTCCTCGCGCTGGATGCGGAAATCCAGCGCACGGGCAGCATGGATGAGTAAATCGGCGGTATAGGGCGGAGGAAATTGTTTGACAAGGAGTTCAGGATCGAACGGTTTTCGGTTCATGGCGCAAAAGCTGCCCATGATCCAGACAACGTCCTCGACAGAGAACGAATACGCAGGGATTTGTGGATCGGCGACGGCAAGCCCGCGCCTGACCAGGCTGAGAAGTCTGCGAGGCATCAGCGGCTTTACAAGGCAGAAATGCCGGGATAGGGCTTGTGGCAGTCAAAAGCACAGAAAATCGGAGAGCAGCTTTTGCCGAGGGCAAGATTCGTTGATTTGTTTATTTTTGTACCTTAAATTATTGTTTGTTTTGGCATGAATTACCCATATTTATTATATGGTCTTTCAGCAAACACCATGCCAGCTTTCTGATTGATCCTTCATAGCCTGAATTTTGCATAAAAAGGGCGAATAACAAAGTAACCATTTGATATAATTTGAGTTCTATAAAAACAAATTCGTAAAAAATGCCTACTGGTACTCGCCCTGCTGCCGATTTTACCCCAGAAC
>JAJZTZ010000148.1 GCA_021847305.1 Pseudomonadota bacterium
GACCTGGTCCTGAAACAGTTCGTTGCGGAACTGTTCGATCATTTCCTCGCTGCTTTCTGCGCTGCTTTGTTCTGTGACGGCTTCGCCGGAGCCGTTGCCATGGCTCACGTCCTCACGCCATTCAAGCATCTGCCGCAGCCAGGCGATTTTCTGCTCGAAGGCGGCATTGGATTTGCCACCTTCCTTGTAACGCCAGTGTGCTGCCACACCGAGCTCGGCGTGCTGGTGCATGTCGAAAGTGCGGAACTGGACTTCCAGCGCTTTACCCCCCGGGCCGATTACGGCGGTGTGCAATGACTGGTAGTTGTTGCTCTTGGGGTGCGAAATATAGTCGTCGAACTCGCCCGGCACCGGCTGCCACAGATGATGAACGATGCCCAGCGCGGTATAGCAGTCTTTTACGTCTTCCACCAGCACGCGCACGGCGCGCACGTCGTACAGCTGGTGAAAATCGATACCCTTGCGCCGCATCTTGTTGACGATGCTGTGGATGTGCTTCGGTCGGCCGGTGATTTCCGCCTTGATGCCGGCTTTTTCCAGCTCGGCCCCCAGTTGGCTGATGACCTGCTGAATGTAGTCTTCCCGGTCGAGGCGCTTTTCCTGCAGCAGCTTGGCAATGGACTTGTAGAGCTTGGGTTCGAGAAAACGCAAAGCCAGGTCTTCCATTTCCCACTTGATCTGCCACACGCCGAGGCGGTTGGCCAGCGGCGCGAAAATGTTGCGTGTTTCCTGGGCAATGGCCCGCTGCACATCCTCCGGAGCCTGCGCCAGATTGCGCATGGTCTGGGTGCGCTCGGCAAGTTTGATCAGCACGATGCGAATGTCTTCCACCATGGCGAGGAACATCTTGCGTAGGCTCTCGATCTGAGCCGTGGCGTCGCGTTTTTCCTGCTCCGGGGTCAGGCCGTGCGCCAGCGTTTCGCTGAAGGCGCGAATCTGTTCCATGCGCGCCAGGCCTTCGAGCATCTGGATGACCTGAGGCGAGAATTGCGTGGTGAGTTTTTCCTGCCAGTTGGGAAGGTATTCCGGCACCGAATGCATGATGGCAACGGCCAGCGTTTCGGCATCCATGCGCATGGATTGCAGGATCATCGCCGTACCGAGGGCATGTTCGGCCAGATCCGCGCCCGTCAGAGTGGTGTGCTGCTGGTAGAGCGGCTGGGCGGTCCGGAAAGCCTGCTCGATGACGCGTGCTTCCTCGGCCGGGTATAGCTGCAACAGGGTGTTGAGCTGTTCGGTCAGACTGGCGGCGGATGTCAGGGCTGTAGTAACGGCAACCATGGGCGGTTCAGGATACGAAAGTTGCAACTATGCACATGACTCAATTATGGCATGTCTTGCCAGTAGTGTGGTCTGACAATGCGTTCTGCCTCGCTTGTCACGGGGGAGCCCGGCATAAACCGGAGCGTGACGGCGCCTTGCCGGTCGGTACGGCTAATCGTACTGCCGGCGCGGACATAACGTTGCAGGATCTCGGCCTTGGGGTGGCCATAGCGATTGTGGTAGCCGGCGCTGATCAATGCGATCTGGCTGCGCGAGGCCGCGACAAAGTCATTGGTGGAAGAGGTGCGGCTGCCGTGGTGGGGGACCAGCAAGGCAGTGACGGGCAAATCCGCTGGGTCATGCTCCACCAGCCAGTGTTCGGCAGCTGCCTCAATGTCCCCGGTCAGCAATACACTGCCGGCAGGGCTGCTGACCCGGACTACGCAGCTTGAGTTGTTGTCGCTGTCCGGGTGCAGTTCGGCCGGCGGATAAAGCACGCTATAGCTGACCCCGTCCCATTGCCATTGCTGTCCGGCCCGGCAGTCGGCGAGGCGGATGTCCGCGCCGGCGGGGTTCAGTTGCGGCGGGATTGAGGTGAGCAGCCAGTCAACCGGCAACGCGTGCAGTACCGAGAGCATGCCGCCAGTGTGGTCTGCGTCGTTGTGTGAGACCACCATCCCGGACAGGCGGCTGATGCCCTGTGAACGGAGGTATGGAGCAATGACCCGCTCGCCGGCATCGCTGCTGTCGCCGTAGCGGGGGCCGGTGTCATACAGCAATACATGCTGGGCGCTTTGCACGACAACAGCTGTGCCCTGGCCGATATCCAGCATGGTGACGGTGAATGCTCCGGGTGGCAGGGGCGGATTGACCGGCCAGAACAGCGGCAGTAGTGCCAGCAGGCCGCTCCAGCGTGCCGGAAAACCTTTGGGCAACAGCAGCCAGGCTACGCCAATAAGGGCCAGCATAAGTTGCCACAGCGACGGCCTGGCTGCCGTCAGCATGGAGATGCCGGCCGAATCGAGCCAGGTCAGCAACGTGATCACCCACTGCATGATCTGAGCGGCAAGCTGCAGGGCCAGGTCGCCAAGCGGCAACGCTACTCCGGCCAGTGCCAGGGGAACCACGATCAGACTGACTACAGGAATGGCAAAGGCGTTTGCCAGCGGGGAAATCAGCGAAGTCTGCTGGAACAGCCACAAACTCAGCGGGATGAGGCCGATGGTTATGGCGTATTGCGCCCGCACTGCGGCACGCCAGCCCGACTCCGCTGTAATGCGCCCGTGTCCGGCCCACAGCAGTGTGCCTACGGCGCCAAATGATAACCAGAAACCAGCTGACAGGACCGCCCACGGGTCAAGCAGGCATACGGCCAGCAAGGCGGTGGCGAGGGCGTTGACCGGTGAGGTGGTGCGCCGCAGCAGAAACAGCAGGGCCAGCGTGGTCAGCATGTACAGGGTGCGCTGGGCGGGGATGCCGAAGCCGGCCAGGGCGGCGTACAGCCAGGCAGCCGCGAGACCTGCCAGTAGTGCGGCATCACGAACCGGCAGACGCATGACCAGCCGCGCCGAGCGCCGCCAGAAGAAACCGGCGGCGGCCATGGCGAGTCCAGCCAGCATGGTAATGTGCAGGCCGGAAATCGATATCAGATGTGCCGTGCCCGTGGCTCGGTAGAGTTGCCAGTCCGCGCGGCTGATTTCATTCTGGGTGCCGACTACCAGTGCTGCCAGTGTTCCGGCAATCCGCTGATCAGTGACCTGCAGGTGAATCAAGCGGTCGATACTGGCGCGCCAGCGGGCCAGGAGGGCCGCAGGACGATAAACCGGAGCAGGGCTGCGTTGGGCCGGATAGTGATTGTCTACGCTGCCGCTGGCACCGATGCCTTGCTGCAGCAGCCAGCCCTCCAGATCAAAACCATTCGGGTTGACCATGCCGTGCGGCCGTTGTAACCGGGCGTGCAGCAGCCAACGCTCACCTGCCTGAGGCACTGAGGCGGGCGAACGCCAGAATAGCTGGATGTGTTGCGGTACGAGGGCGTTGGGGGTGATGACCTGTTCGACCGTGAAGGTCAGGCTGAATCCGTCCGCCTTGGGTTGCGGAATATCGTTGATGAAGCCGCTCAGTTCTATGCTTTGCCGTTCCCACTGATGCGGCAGCGCGTCATTCAGACGCAGATGTGCGGCGCCGGCCGCCCAGAGGTAACCCAGTAGCAGTAAGGCTGGTAGGCGTATTGCCGAGCGACGGGTGAGCAACAGACTCGCCAGTGCGGCTACAGCCAGCCACAGAAGCCGTGCATCTGGCAGGCTTGATGATTGCTGCAGGAGAATCACGCCGCAGACAAAGGTGACGATGTAAATCGCGTACATGTCTGTCTGGGACGTTATGTTCTAGTCAGCGATGCCGTTCTGATGCTGAAAGGCAGTTTGCGCTTCGTCGCTGGCGGAGAACGATACCACCCGGTTGCGGCCCTTGCGCTTGGCCTGATACAGCGCGGCATCGGCCATTTGCAGCAGCAGGTCGATATTGGGGGGCGATTCGGCGTGGCCGGTCATGGCGGCCACGCCGATGCTCACAGTAACCGGCGGAGTTTCGCCGGCAAAGGTCAGTTTGATGGCGGCGATAGACTTGCGTAATTCCTCGGCCAGCGCATAGGCTTCCTTACAGTCGGTCATGGGCATCATCACGCTGAATTCCTCGCCACCGTAGCGACCAATGCTGTCTTCCCAGCGCAAGCGGGAAGACAGCGCGTTGGCCACCATGCGGAGAGCAGTATCGCCGGCGGCATGGCCGAAATGGTCGTTAAACTCCTTGAAATGGTCGATATCCACCATCAGCACAGAGAGCGGTAATTCCTTGCGCCGACTCAGGCTCCACTCCTTACCTGCAGCTTCCATGAAAGCGCGTCGGTTCAGTATTCCGGTCAGCGAATCGGTCGCGGCCAAAAGGCGCTGTTTCCGGTCGCCGCGTTCCTTGATCATCAGAATAAAGCCGAGCGGGCCCATCACGCTCATGGCGATAACGAACACGAAGATGATCACCTGTACAACATTGGGCGGGAGCAGACCGTTCGGCAGGGCAAAGGTCTCCGGGCTGGTCCAGGCGTGATACCCGCGCAGCAGGAGTAGCGGGATGAGGATCAGCGATGTACCGAACAGCAGCTTCCATGCGCGCCCCATGCGCGCCTCTCTGTCGCCATGCAGGACAAGTATCAGGAGCAGCATCTGGGCGCTGAGAACCAGACTGGTGGTCAGCAACCGGTGACCGACATCTGTGTCGGGTAGCCAGAGCAGGATTGCGCCCGTCAGCAGCGGCGGCAGCCAGCAGATCGGCCCTGGGCAGCGCAACTGGCGGAAGGTGTAAATGCCGGCAATTTTCATCGATTGGGCGCCGGCAAGCATCATGTTGGCGACGGCAATGGTCAGCCAGTTGGGCAATTCGCCGCGTTCCAGCAGCAAAAACCAGGCAAAGGCTTCCAGCAGCATTGCGCCGGCCCATTTTTTCAGGCCGGTATTTTCCACGTCATCGACTGCGACGAAAAACAGGCTGAACGAGATTGCCAGGCTGACAATGCCCAACGATATGAGAAAAGAATGATTATCCAGCGGCATTGTGTGGAATGGCTTCAGAGCAGGCAAAGGCGAGGTATGGGGCAGACAGACTGCATGAAATGCTCACCTGATGCGAATGAAAAGCAGTGGATGTGTTGTATTTATCATCAGGCGTAAATGTAAAAGATATAGCGAGGAATGACAATTTATATCGCACTGTCGGCATCGGTGCGGTGTCGTATTTGCGGTAACAGATAAGACTCTTTTCCAGAATTCATCTACTTGAAAGACTTGGCATGTTAAAATAGCTAGTTTTCATGATTTTAAAGTTGATCATCCATGTCTCGCGCTCTTCGCAACATTGCCATTATTGCCCACGTTGACCACGGTAAAACCACTCTTGTAGACCAGCTGCTGCGCCAGTCTGGCACCTTCC
>JAJZTZ010000021.1 GCA_021847305.1 Pseudomonadota bacterium
ATCTATCTGTCGCGTCGTCATTCCCGAAGGAAGAGCCGAAGCCGCCGGAAGTATCCACCTGGCCGGCCGGAGTGCTGCCATCGAGCAGTTTGTGCGCCAGCATCTCACCCGCCACCATGCCGGCACCGACTGCTGCACCGGTTGCCAATCCGCCGACGATGCCACTCCCCAGACCACTACCGCCGGGGGACATGACCGAATTATTGACTGGGTAGCCGGCATAGCCGCCATTCTCTGCCGCGGGGTAATAAGTCGCCTGGTTGCGCATGAACAAAGCCCGTACCAGCAACACCACCACTGCCAGCACGCCCAGCCCCAGCAGGAGTATTCCCCAGGAGAAGCCGCCCGCCTTGGCAGGCGCCTTGCTCAAGCCGGCGGCTATCAGTGAACTCTCCCGGGCAATTTGCTGGCGCAGCTCCACTACCGACTGTGATTTGGCAAACGCCAGCCCGGGCTCCAGCCGCTCCGCCGTTTTCAATTCTTTTTCCGCCAGGCTCGGTCTATCCATGCGTGCCAACAGTTCCGCCTCGACATAATGCGCCTTGGCGCTGTCCGGGTGCGCCCGTAGCACCCGCTCCATCATCAGCTGAGCGTCATCAAGCCGGCCGGAATCGGCTGCCTGATAAACCTGGTGTATGGTAGGCAAATTCTCGGCCGCACCGGCCGGCAATCCCTGCAGCCCCACAAAAAGCAAGCCTGCAACCCATAGCCACCGCCGTATTCCTCTCATGCTTTGCTCCTTTGCACTTACCCCGGCTCCGCCGTGTTGCTGGTCTGACGACAACTGAACGTTGGGCAGCAAACGCCAAATAAAAGTTCATACCCCATCAAGACGCCTGTTTCATTATGACATTGCGCTTTCCATACCCCTTTTACACCAGAGTTACTTAATATTAAATTAATTATCGTCCAGCCATACTCCACCGCATTATTCAAGCAATGATTGCGATAGGAGCACACATGTCCGGCCACGGTTTTCACGTACACGGCGCCCACGAACACGAACTTGAACACCAGGCTCACGGCGGCTCGCAATTAGCGCAATATGTGGCCATTTTCACCGCCATTCTGTCGACGCTGGGAGCCATTGTCAGCTACCAGGGAGGCGCCACCCAGAATGAAGCCATGATGTACAAAAACGAGGCGGTGCTGAAAAAAACCCAGGCGTCGGACCAGTGGAACTATTACGAAGCCAAAAGCAACAAGGCGCATCTGATGGAGCTGGCAGCCGACTTGGCACCGGCGGAGAAGCAGGCCCATTATCACGAGCAGATCGCCAAGTACGAGCTGGAAAAAAAAGACATCAAGGCAAAGGCCGAAGCACTGGAAAAACAGTCTGCACAAGCCAATCAGATGAGCGAACAGGCATTGCATCCGCATCACAAGCAAGCCCAATCGATGACATTGATCCAGATTGCCATTTCACTGGCATCGATCACCGCTCTGACGCGTAAACGCTGGCTGTTCTCGCTGGCCATGATCGCTGCTGCAGGCGGCCTGGCACTCTGGGTTGCCGCGCTGTTTGCCTGAAGCGGCTTCAATGACAAGGCCGAAATGAAAGCCATCCTTTACGACTGGGGCGGACTGAATGTCTGGCTCTTCCACGCCATCAATTCCGTTCACGCGCCGCTGCTTGACTGGCTGATGCTGCTGGCCACGCGACTGGGCGATCACGAAAATTTCCCCCTGTACCTCGGACTGACCGCTCTGTTCGGCGTCGCAGCACGGCAGCGCAGCGCATTCAGCGCCCCTCCCCGGGCGCAGGTTTGGCTGACTGTCGTTGCCGTATTCAGTCTGGCCTATGTCCTCGACGGGCTGCTGCTCAGCTGGCTGAAACCGCTGCTGGACTTTCCCCGCCCGTTGTTGGCATTGCCGCCCGGGTCGGTTGTAGTGGTTGGCACGCCGGAATTGCACCACAGCCTTCCCAGCGGTCACTCTTCATTTGCCATGCTGGTCTGCGCCAGCCTCTGGCCTGCCTTTGAACGGAAGGGCCGTCTTGCTGCCAGTGCGTTTGTCATCTGGGTGGGTCTGTCACGCGTCAGCCTGGGGGCCCATTTCCCGGCCGACGTGGTGGCCGGCTTCCTCTCCAGTCTGCTGATCGTGCTGACAGTACGCTACACCATTCTCACCGTCACCGGCTCGCGCAGCCGTACCGGCGGACTTGCGTAACGGCCGGCCGTCGTTCCCAGCCCGCCCCAGGCGGGGCGCTGCGGTTTAACTGGCAATAAAGCCGAGCATCAAGTACAGTTCAAAAAATAGCCGCGCAGGCAAAAGATGAGCCATGCCGGCGCAACAACAATAAACGGAGAAATGTTTGAACACACCCGCTCACGCTCCTCTCCTGGGACTGGCCCCGTTTCTACGCATGAGTATAGCCGGGCAGAATCTCGCACCCATGGGCCAAAACTTGCTGGCGCGCGCCGAGCAGGATGCGACAGATACCCATGCCATGCATGACCTGGCAATTTTCATGCACTGCATCGGCATGCATGATCTGGCGCTGAACATCCAGCAGCAGGCCTTGCAGCAGCAGCGCAATTACCAGCTACCCGCGCGCCGTCAGCCCGTTGCCTTGCGCCTGCTGGTCCTGATGGCCGCCGGCGACCTGTCCGCCAACATGCCGGTAGACTGCCTGCTGGAAAACACCGACATCGAGCTGAACCTGCATTACGTCGCCCCACAGGGCTTACCACCAAGCGGCCTGCCCGAGCATGACGCGGTATTTGTTGCCGTCGGCGAATCCGCAGCCAACCGTCCGCTGCTGCAAACATTGGCCCAGCAGCTGCGCGACTGGCCGCGCCCGGTTATCAACCAGCCGGCCAACATCCCCCGCGTGGCGCGCGATACAGCCAGCCAGATGCTGAAAAACATAGCCGGGCTGCTCATACCGCCCACCCTGCAACAGTCGCGCCAGACCCTTACCCAATTGGCTGCGGGCCTGCTGCAGGCCCCCGGATTGCTTGGCGGGCATAATTTCCCCTTGATCATCCGGCCGGTCGATTCCCATGCCGGCAATGACCTGCAAAAAATCGACACGCCCGATGATCTGCAACACTACCTGAGCACCAGCCAGGCGGAGCAGTTCTATCTGTCCGCTTTCATCGATTACAGCAGCGCCGACGGGCTGTTCCGCAAATACCGTATCGCGCTGATCGAGGGCATTCCCTATGCCTCGCACATGGCCATTTCCTCGCACTGGATGGTGCATTATGTCAACGCCGGAATGTACCAGGATGCCGCCAAGCGGCAGGAGGAAGCCGGCTTCATGCAGCACTTCGATGCTTTTGCCGCCCGCCATGCCGCAGCATTACAAGGCATTTACCAGCAGGCCGGGCTTGAATATCTTTGTATCGACTGCGCTGAAACTCGCGATGGCCAGCTGTTCGTATTTGAAATCGATCACGCCATGGTGGTACACGCCATGGACCCGGTGGAGCTGTTTCCCTACAAGCAGCAGCCGATGCAACAGCTGGTCGATGCATTCCGTATCATGCTGCTCAAACGCGCCGGCCGCCCACTTACTCCGATGGCACCCGTATGATTGAACCAGCAATGATTGCCGCCAACAGTCGCAATTTCTCCGGCGGCCCCGGCGCGCTGCCCGAATCCGTTCTGCAGCAGATCCAGCAGGCCATCGCCGTCGTCCCGGAAACAGGCTTGTCCATTCTCGGCATCAGCCATCGGTCCGCCTGGTTTGCCGACGTGGTCCGCGAGGCCGAAGACAATATCCGCACCCTGCTTGGTCTGGGCAGCGATTATCACGTGCTGTTTTTGCAAGGTGGCGCGACCCAGCAGTTTGCCATGGTGCCACTCACCCTGCTGCATAACCGCAGCGCAGCGGCGGAATACATCCACGGCGGCTACTGGAGCGGCAAAGCCATTGCCGAAGCCAGCCGCTCGGGCAACATCAAGGTGGTCTGGAGCGGAGCGAACGACAGATTCACCCGCCTGCCGGCCGCCGAGGAACTGCAGCTGTCACCCGACGCGCCCTATTTCCATTACGTTTCCAATGAAACCGTGGAAGGACTGCAATTCCGCCAGCCCATGGGACTCGACAGCGTGCCGCGGGTGTGTGACATGTCCTCGGATTTTCTCTCGCGCCCGTGCGAGGCCGAGCGGTTTTCGCTGATCTACGCCCACGCCCAGAAAAACCTCGGGCCCGCTGGAGTGACCGTTGTTGTCGTGCGCGACAGCCTGCTGCAGAACAGCCCCACCGACCTGCCCGGTTTTCTCGATTACCATAGCCACATCAAAGCGCATTCCAACTACAACACGCCACCGGTATTTGCCATTTATGTGGTACTGCTGGTAACGCGCTGGCTGCTGCACGACATCGGCGGTGTCGCCGCCATGGCGCACATCAATCAGAGGAAAGCAGAGCTGTTGTATGGCCTGCTGGATCAGAGCGAAGGCTTTTATCGCGGTCACGCCAGACCGGCTGACCGCTCCCTGATGAATGCGGTATTCAATCTCGCCACCCCGGAACTGGAGCAGCGTTTCCTGTCCGAAGCCCTGACGGCCGGCTTCCACGGCTTGGCAGGCCACCGTTCCATCGGCGGCATTCGCGCTTCGCTGTACAACGCCGTGACACTCGCCGCCGTAGAAGAGCTGGCGCAGTTCATGACAGATTTCCGCGCCCGCCACGCCTGACCCGACCAAGCAGAATGCGGCCGGCGTATCAAGTCGGGCTCACACCGACAAACACAGCAAAAAGAATGGGTAATGCAGAAATGAAAATGGGCGCTGCAAACGCAGCGCCCATTGCCAGAATATGGCGTCCCCAAGGGGATTCGAACCCCTGTTACCGCCGTGAAAGGGCGATGTCCTAGGCCTCTAGACGATGGGGACTAGAGAAGCGAAATTTTACAGGATTTTTGCACTTCTGCCAACGAAATCTGCCGCAAAACTTTATGTGGCTATTTCTTTGACATCTGTGTCGCAGTCACCCCGACCAGCAAGAAAACAAACCCAACCGGCACCAGATTAATCCAGATACCAATAACGTCTTCCTTGCCGCTTGGCAAAGTGACACCGGTTCCTATCAGTCCGACCACGGTTAAAATAAATCCGAGCCAGCCGCAAAATACGCCAAAACGGTGCACTGTATTTGCCTTTATTCTGGTGGAGGTAAGCGGGATCGAACCGCTGACCTCTTGCATGCCATGCAAGCGCTCTCCCAGCTGAGCTATACCCCCAGAGAAGAGGCGCATTATAGACATACGGTTAAAAAAAGTAAAGCGTCGGACAACTTAAATCAAGCTGTTCGCGATTGAGACAAACGCCTCGACGCCAAGTTCCTCTGCCCGCTGCTGCGGATTGATGCCGAGCGCGCCCCAATCAATCTGCCCCTCCCATTCGCGCAGGCTGTTGCGTAAGGTCTTGCGCCGCTGACCGAACGCGGCCGACACCACGCGGGCAAACAAGGCCTCGTCTTGAGCCGGCCACGGCAATTGCGGGTGCGGCACCAGGCGCGCCACGGCGGACATGACCTGCGGTGCCGGATTGAAGGCCGTCGGCGGCACCACCAAAACCGGCACCACCTGGAAATGGTACTGCAGCATGACGGACAAGCGACCGTAAGCCTCTTCGCCCGGCGCAGCAGCCATGCGGTCGACCACTTCCTGCTGCAGCATGACGGTCATATCGATGATGCGCTCACGGTATTGCACCAGATGAAACAGCAGGGGGGACGAAATGTTGTACGGCAGATTGCCGACCACCCGGAAACGTTCGCCCAACACGGCAAAATCGAACTTGAGCGCATCGGAATGGTGAATGACGAGGCGGTCGGAAACGAATTCCTTTTGCAGGCGCGCAACGATATCGTTATCGATCTCGACCACATGCAGGCGTTTGAGCTTGCCCAACAGGGGGCGAGTGAGGGCCGCCAGGCCGGGACCGATTTCCACCATCACGTCGTCCGCTTGCGGATTGATGGCCGCCACGATATCGCCGATGACCTGCTGGTCGATGAGAAAATTCTGGCCGAAGCGTTTGCGCGGGATATGCTGTTTAGCCATGCCGCGCCGCCACCAGTTGCTGTGCCAGCTCAAGCGCGGCCTGCAAACTGCCCAGGTTGACCTGACCGGTGCCCGCCAATTCCAGCGCCGTGCCATGATCGACCGAGGTACGGATAATCGGCAAACCCAGCGTCACATTCACGCCGCCGCCGAAACTGGCGTACTTGAGCACCGGCAGGCCCTGATCGTGGTACATCGCCAACACGGCATCGGCATCCTTCAGATAATGCGGCGTGAACAGGGTATCGGCCGGCAAGGGGCCGGTCAGCTGCATCCCCTCCGCCCGCAAGCGGCGCAGCACCGGCTCGATCACCTCGATTTCCTCGCGCCCCAGGTGACCGCTCTCACCCGCATGCGGGTTGAGACCGGCCACCAGAATGCGCGGTGCAGGCACGCCGAAATGGTGAACCAGATCGTGTTGCAGAATGCGCAGCACCTGCTCCAGCAATTCAGGCGTCAGCGCCGCAGCCACCTCTTTGACGGGCAGGTGAGTGGTCGCCAGCGCGACGCGCAAGCCTCCGCCCACCAGCATCATCACGACCAGCGGCGTGCCGGTCAGTTCAGCCAGAAATTCGGTATGCCCGGTAAAAGGAATGCCCGCATCATTGATCACCCCCTTGTGCACCGGCGCCGTCACCAGCCCGGCATAACGCCCTTCTTCGCAGCCGCGGATAGCATGCGTCAGGCTTTCGAGCACAGAGGGGGCATTGACCGGATCGAGCCGGCCGGGCTGCACAACGGTCGCCAGCGGGATATGTTCAACGGCCAGCTGCCCGGTGCCCGCAGCGGCAGAGCGCGACGGCGGCAAAATCTCCAGCATCACACCCAGCAATGCGGCGCGCTGGCGCAACATGTCGGCGTCGGCGGCCACCACGCAACCCGGCAAGCCATGCCGGGCGGCCTGCAGCACCAGCAGATCGGGACCGATACCGGCCGGTTCGCCGGCGGTAATGACCAGCGGTTTTTTACTTGTCATCCAGGCGAATTTCTACGTAAGCCTGGTCGCGCTGTTGCCGCACGTACTCCTGAAACGCCTGGTCAGCCTTGCGCTCGTGCAGCGCCATGCGGGCCTGCATTTTGCGCCGGTTATCGGTCACATCCTGCTGACGGCGCTCCAGCACCTGGATCAGGTGCCAGCCGAACTGGGAATGAATCGGCATGGAAATTTCGCCCGGCTTGAGCGCATTCATGGCTTGCTCGAATTCAGGCACGGTATCGCCCGGCGACAACCAACCCAGATCGCCGCCACGGGAAGCACTGCCATCCACCGAATTCAGCCGCGCCATTTCCTCGAATTTGGCGCCATTGAGAATACGCTCGCGGATTTGCAACAGCCGCGCCTGCACGTCCGCGTCGCTCATCACTTCAGTTGGGCGCATCAGGATATGGCGGGCGTGGGTTTGCTCGACGACTACCGGCGCATTCTGATCCGACTTGCCGATCAGCTTGAGCACATGAAAACCATTGGGACTACGCAAGACGGGGCTGACATCGCCGCTTTGCATGTTTTGCACGGTTTGCTGGAACAAGCCCGGCAACTGGCCGAATTTACGCTGCACGATGCCGCCCTGCAACGCGTCGGGCGCATCGGAATAAGCCGCCGCCACCTGCTTGAAATCCTTGCCCTGCAGCAACTCGGTGCGCGCCGCCTCAGCCTTCAGGCGAGCGGCCTCAATCTGATCGGAACTCGCCTGATCGGGCAATTGCACCAGAATGTGCCCAATCCGGTAGTCTTCCTGAGCGATACCGCCGTAGGCTTGCAGGAAATTCTGCACCTCACCGTCGCTGACCGTCACACGGCTGTCGACCTCGTGATCGCGCAAGCGGCCGATCATCATTTCGTTGCGGATATCCTCGCGGAAATCGGCAAAACTGACCCCGTCTTTTTCCAATGCCGCCCGGAATTCGGCCACACTCATCCTACTCTGCGCCGCAATGCGCTGCAACGCCTGATCCAGCTGCGTATCGTCGATCCGCACCCCATTCTGCTTGGCCTGCTGCACCAGAATCCGCTCATTGATCATGCGTTCGAGGACCTGCTTCTGCAGCACATCCATCGGCGGCAACTGCGTGTTCTGCTGCTGCAACTGATGCACAGCCATCTTCGTCTGCGCATCCAGGTCGCGCGAGGTGATCACGTCATCATTTACCACCGCCACCACACGATCGAGCGGGACAATCGGAGTGGACTGAGCCGCTGCAGCAGCCAAACTGAAACCCGCGCACTGCGCAACAAGCGCTGCAACAACAATGAATTTACGGAGCATTCGATTCTTCCGGAGAGGATGAAAGAGTATTTGTTTTGGCATAACCACTAATCCGCTGTCGCAATATCTGCACCGGGCTGGTTCCCAGACTCGACAAGCCGTTGAATTCCAGTTCCAGGAACAGACCCGTCTGCATCGTATTGGTTGCAGTCGGAAAGCTTTGCGCCACCATGCGCAATACCCAGCAACCGCCATTGTATTCAAGGCCCAGGATGCTTTCCAATGTTTTGTGGTCCAGCTTTGAGTAGTTCCAGCGCGCGACGCCGTACCAGTTCTGGTAAAGCGGCCACTGCGCCGACACATCCATCTGATCGATGGTGCCGCGATCGAAGCGATAGCCCCAGTTGAGCACCTTGCCGCGCGCCGGCATGTAGCGCACGTTGAGATTGTACTTCCGGCTGTTCTTGCTGTCGGGACTGTACTGCCAGCCGGCATCCGCCGTCACATGTTGCGCCAGCTGCCCGCCGATGGTGGCCAGCAAATCCGACCGGCTGCCGGTACGCGCCTGCTGCCCCGGCAGGGTCACTTTCTGCGGCTCGAAATAATACCGCTGTCCCAGGGCCATGCGCACCAATTCATTGCCCGAGGCGGGATTGATAAAGCGCGAGGTGACGGCTGCAGTAAGCTGATTGGCATTGGCGATACGATCGGAGCCGGTGAAGATGTTTTCCGAGAACAGCTGCATGTAACTGAAGCTGGCGAGACCCGTATCAAACACCGGCAATTGCGACTGATCCTTGTACGGCACATACAGGTAATACAGGCGCGGCTCGAGCGTTTGGATCAACTCCCGCCCAGCCCATTCAAACGGGCGCTCGAAAGTCAGTCCGCTGTCCAGCGACACAATGGGCAATTCCCGCGTAGCCGAAGGTAAAGAGGGATTGTTTTGCAGCGCATAGCTGGTGTAATGCACGCCAACCTTCGGTGTGATAAAGGCATACGGCGTCACCCACGGCATACTGACATAGGGGTATACCACTGTCCGCTGACCGGACAGCAAGGTCGGATGATCGAACGCCACCCACTCGCTCTGCACCCCCAGATCGAACAGTCCGACGTTTTGCTTCAATGCATTGAAGGTTATCTGCGGCAAGCGGGCATACGGCGGGACAATCGGCGCCAAGGGGTCCTGCAGGGTCTGGAAGCGCTGAACGCGGCCGGTCAGCTGCCACCAGCCCGCACTGTATGACAGACCGCCTTCCTGCAGCAGGTTGCCCTGACTGGTTTGCGCCATGACGCTCGACAAATCGCGCAGGTAACTGTTGTCCGAAACCGAGCGGTAGTTCACCCAGCCGAACAATCCCGGCATGATGGTCTGGTTATGCAGCAGCGTGATGGCGGAACGCTCTTTGCCGTATACCTGATCTTGCGGCAAATACTCCGCCTGAATCTGGCCGTTGTAATTCCGCTCCAGATAGCGGAATTCGCCGCCCAATTGCAGGCCGCGCTTGGCCATCAGGCGCGGGGTAAGCGTCGCATCCATGTTGGGGGCGATATTCCAGTAATACGGCAGCGTGATTTCCGTGCCGTTCTTGCCGGAAAGCGCAAACTTGGGTGTCAGGAAACCGCTCTTGCGCTGATTGTTCAGCGGGAAGTCCATCCACGGGGTGTACATCACCGGCACCCCCTTGAACGTCAGGTAAGCACTGTGCGCCACGCCAATCTGGGTATTGCGGTCGAGATCGAGCCGCTTGGCCCGCAGATACCAGTCCTCCCGCCCGACATCGCAGGTGGTGTAACGGGCGGCATCCAGGCCATAGACATTCTCGCCTGCAAACTGCAGCTCATGGGCGTCGCCATGCCCTTCGGGATTGTGCAAAGTGAACACCGGCTGCTGCATGTAACCGGTATGGGTGTCCAGCTGCATTTCCAGATACGGACCGGTCGCCTCGGTATCGGTATCCGTCACTTTCACATGACCTTCCGCCAGCACGCGGTTTTCCGGCTGGAAATAGGTCAGCTGATCGGCGTAAATGCTTTGCGTTCCCTGATGCAACTCGGCATCCCCGGTCGCTTCGGACTCATGGCCTTTGGTACCGCGCATGGAATCGGCTATCAGCACCGTGGTCTTGGGTAAAACGGGGCCCGGAACAAACGGCGGAGTTTCGGTCTCGGCCGCAACTGCCGAGGCTGCAGCGGCGGTTGTCGATGTGACAGGAGCCGTTTCCGCCTGAGCCGGCGTATTCGTCGGCGCGGCAGGCGGGGCAGATACGGCGGAAGCGACCGGCGCATCCGCCACAGCACTGGCCGAAGCGCTGCTGGCCGCCGTGCTGACCGGCGTAGATGAGGCAGTCGCCGTATCCAGCAGAGCCGGATTGACCGACAAGGGTGGCAGATTCTCGGCCGCCCAGAGGGCGGACGGCAGCATCAGCACAGCCAGTGCAATTGGAGTAAGCCGCAACGGAGGCATCAGAAAGGATTGCTATTAGTGGTAAAATGAGTTGATTTTACACGAAAGTTCACGGAGAGCGTGTTGGAACGTGCCAACCTTCTAGACAGCTGGCTGCGCCAGCAATTTCCCCACGACGATTTCCAGCTGACGCCGGCCTCGAGCGACGCCAGTTTCCGCCGTTATTTCCGCCTGCAGCGCGAACAGGGCACGCACATTGTGATGGATGCCCCGCCCAGTCAGGAAGACTGCCGCCCCTTCATCAAAGTCGCGCACCTGCTTGAAGACGCCGGCGTGCATGTACCGCACATCCACGCGGAAAACCTGCAGGATGGCTTCCTGCTGCTGTCGGACATGGGCAGCCGCACCTACCTCGACGAACTGAATGAAGGCACCGCCGGAGGACTCTACCATGATGCCACCGACGCGCTGATCAAGATCCAGCTGGCCAGCCGGGCCAATGTATTGCCGGAATACGACGCCCAGCTGCTGTTGCGCGAAATGCGGCTTTTTCCCGAATGGTACGTGGGCAAGCACAAGGCTTATACCCTTGATGACGACCAGAAAAACCTGCTCGACCGTATCTTCGCCCTATTGATCAGCAACGCGCTGGCGCAACCGAAAGTCTACGTGCACCGCGATTACCACTCGCGCAACCTCATGGTCAGCGAACCCAACCCGGGCATTCTGGATTTCCAGGACGCCGTGTACGGCCCGCTCACCTACGACCTGGTGTCGCTGTGGAAAGACGCCTACATCCAGTGGGATGAAGAACAAGTGCTCGACTGGCTCATTCGTTACTGGGAAAAAGCCCGCAAGGCAGGCCTGCCAGTCAGCCAGGACATCTATGAACTCTACCGCGACTTCGAATGGATGGGCATCCAGCGCCATCTCAAGGTGCTGGGCATCTTCGCCCGGCTATATCACCGCGACGGCAAAGACGGTTATTTGAAAGATCTGCCGCTGGTACTGGATTATGTGCGCAAGGCGGCCAAACGCTACGATGCACTGTCGCCGCTGCTGCACCTGCTCGACGCGATCGAAAACACCTCCAACGACGTGGGATTCACCTTCTGATGCCGCTCACGGCCATGATCCTGGCGGCCGGCCGCGGCGAGCGCATGCGTCCGCTCACCGACCACACGCCCAAGCCATTGTTACAGGCCGGCGGCAAGCCGCTGATTGTGTGGCAGATCGAAAAACTGGCCAAAGCGGGCTTTTCCCGTATCGTCATCAATCACGCCCATCTGGGCGACCAGATCGAGCAGGCGCTCGGCAACGGCAGCGTCCTCGACGTCAGCATTGCCTACTCGGTTGAGGCACCGGCCGCGCTGGAAACAGCCGGCGGCATCGCCAAGGCATTGCCTTTACTGGGCGACGCCCCGTTTGCCGTGGTCAACGGCGACGTCTTCTGCGAATTCGATTACAACCGACTCAAGCAAGTCATTGCCTCCATGCCGGAAACCGATCTTGCTTATCTGGTACTGGTGGACAACCCCGGGCACAATCCAGCGGGCGATTTCTCCCTAGAGGATCAGCGCCTCAATGAAACCGGCCCGCGCTATACCTTTAGCGGCATCGGCGTCTACCGGCCCGAGCTGTTTGCCGATGTGCCGGTCGGCCAGCCGGCCAAGCTGGCTCCTCTGTTGCGAACAGCCATAGCCTCAGGGCAGGTCGGAGGCGAACACAGCACCGCCTACTGGCTGGATGTCGGCACACCACAGCGCCTGGAACAGCTGGATCAGCATTTAAGGGAACACGTTTAATGGATGCAAAGGAAGTTGCCGCCACCGTCACCCTCGACCCGACATGGGTTGCCAGCCTGCGCCATGACTGGAATGCGCTGATGGACATCCTGCTGTGGGGCGACGTCAAATCCTCCCGCCTCGGCGCCATCAGCCGCGTGCGCAAGAAAGCCCTCGACCTGGGCGAAAAAATGCGTTCAATGGTCAACAGTCGTGCCTGGATCCCTCATCCGCGCGAGCAACTGAAAAACGCTCTGGGCTCCTCCTTCAACCTGCGTGATGCATTATTGCAATTTGAACGCGGCGCGCAGGACATCGACGGCGGCAGCGAACTTGACCGATTCAATGCGCTGGTGGTGCAATTGCACCGTAACTTGCTGGAACCGCTTGAGCCCCTGGAAACCAACTGGGCTCGCCTGCTCGATTCGCAACTGGACGAAACGCCGGATGAAGACTGACATTTCGCATTACCAGGCACGCCGCCTGGAACTGGCCAGCCGTATGGCGGAAGGCATTGCCATCATCCCCACCGCCAGCGAGAAGGTACGCAACCGCGACTGCCACTACCCCTTCCGTTTCGACAGCCATTTCTATTACCTGTGCGGCTTTGCCGAACCGGAAGCCGTCATTGTCGTCATCGCCGGGGACACGCCGCAAAGCCTGTTGTTCTGCCGCGACAAGGACCCGGAACGGGAAATCTGGGACGGCTTCCGTTACGGTCCGGCCGCCGCGCAGGAAATGTTCGGTTTCGATGCGGCCTACTCGATTCACGACCTCGACCAGCGCATCGTCGAGCTGATGGCCGATCAGCCGGCACTGTATTTTCCCGTCGGCGCCGATGCCGAATGGGATAGCCGCATTGTCGGCTGGCTCAACCAGGTGCGCGCGCAAACTCGCTCCGGCATCATGGCGCCCGATCAGCTGCGCGACATCCGCCAGCCGATCGACGAAATGCGCCTGATCAAGCGGCCGGAAGAATTGGCCCTCATGCGCCGCGCGGCGGACATTTCATCCCAGGCGCACCGCCGCGCCATGCAAGCCACCCGCGCAGGCCGCTTTGAATACGAAATCGAGGCGGAATTCCTCCATACCTTCCGCCGCCATGGCGCCGATGCGCCCGCCTACACCAGCATCGTCGCCGGCGGCGGCAATGCCTGCGTGCTGCACTACATCGGCAACAATGCCGAACTGCGTGACGGCGATCTGCTGCTGATCGATGCCGGCTGCGAATATGGCGGCTATGCCGCCGACATCACCCGCACCTTCCCCGTCAACGGCACATTTACCGGCCCGCAGAAGGATGTTTACCAGCTGGTGCTGGATGCGCAATCCGCCGCCATTGAGCAGGTTGCCAGCGGCAGGCACTGGAACCAGCCGCATGAAGCCGCAGTGAAAGTGCTGGCGCAGGGCATGCTCGACCTCGGCTTGCTCAAAGGCACGCTGGATGGCATTATCGAGAACGGCGACTACCGGCGCTTTTACATGCACCGCACCGGCCACTGGCTGGGGCTGGACGTGCACGACGCCGGCGAATACAAGCAGCATGGCCACTGGCGCGAACTGCAGCCCGGCATGGTGCTGACCGTCGAGCCGGGCTGTTACATCCGCCCTGCCGACGACGTGGCAGAGGCATTCTGGAACATCGGCGTGCGCATCGAGGACGATGTGCTGGTCACCACCGACGGTTGCACTGTGCTCACTCATGACGCCCCTAAAAGCGTCGCGGAAATCGAAGCATTGATGGCGGACAGAACCTGATGAATGCAGATCGGCATACCGATATCGCCATTATCGGCGGCGGCCCCGTGGGCGCCACGCTGGCACTGGCGCTCAGCGGCAGCGGACGGCGTGTAACGGTATTGGAGGCGCGCGGCAGCATCGAGGCCAGCCCGGACCCGCGTGCGCTCGCCCTGTCGCAAGCCAGCCGCATCATCCTCGAACGCCTCGGCGTGTGGCGGAAACTGCCCGCCCCCACCCCGATCAGCCGCATCCATATCTCGCAGCAAGGCGGTTTCGGCCGTGCGCTGCTCAATGCTGAAGAAGAAAACGTCGAGGCACTCGGCTACGTCGTCGATTACAGCGCCCTCGACCTGGCTCTGCACGCCACCCTCATTGAGCACCCGGAAATCGAGCTGCACATGGGCATCCGGGTCACCGATCTTGCCAGCAATCAGGGTTTTGCCAGCCTCGCCTGCGCCAGCGCTGACGACAGCTGGCATTTGACCGCCGCCGTCGCCGCCGTGGCCGACGGCGGCAAAAGCATAACCCAACTGCCCGGCATCCGCCGCTCCAGCCAGGATTATCAACAGACAGCCGTGCTGGCTCATGTCAAAACCGAGCTGCCGCAGCAGGGCATTGCCTACGAACGTTTCACCCGCAACGGCCCCATCGCGCTGCTGCCGAGCGGCGACGGCTACGCGCTGGTATGGACCCTGCCGCCGGCGGAAGCGGCCCGCGTGCTGGCATTGCCGGAAACCGCATTTCTGCGCGAACTGCATGACGCCTTCGGCGACCGGCAAGGCCGCTTTCTTGCCGCCTCGGCACGCAACAGCTTCCCGCTCAGCCTGAAAACGGTCGACAGTGTCACCAGCGGCCGTATCGTTCTCCTGGGTAACGCCGCTCAGACTCTGCACCCTGCTGCCGGACAAGGCTTCAACCTCGGTCTGCGCGATGCCTGGGCACTGGCGCAGGCACTCGGAAAAGACGGCCGCCGCGACGACACCGCGGCGCTGCAGCGTTACCGTAGCGAACGCCGGCTCGACAGCTTTGGCGGCGCCCACTTCACCGACGGACTGGTACGCCTGTTTAGCCGCCCCGGCCGCCTGCTCGGTCACGCCCGTGATCTCGGTCTGCTGGCCTTCGAGCAGTCGCCTGCGGCCAAACACTGGATCACCCGCAAACTCAGCTTCGGCGCACAAGGATGAGTCCAGCCGTGATCCCAGACCCGCACAAGACTCAATTCGATATTCTTATCATCGGCGGCGGCCTGGTCGGCGCTGCCTTTGCTCAATCGCTGGCCGGCAGTAACCTGTCCATCGGCCTGCTGGAGTCCAGACCGCCGACAGCTCCCAGCCTTGACGCGCAAGAATGGGACAGCCGCGTCTATGCCATCAGCCCCGCCAACGCCCGCTTTCTCGGCGCAGCCTGGCAGGCTATCCCTGCCGAACGCGTCGCTCCCATCCACCAGATGGACGTGCGCGGCGACCGGCCCGATGCGCGACTGAATTTTGACGCCATTGCAGCCGGCCGGCCGGAACTCGGCTGGATCATCGAAAGCCGCCAGCTGCAATACAGCCTGTGGCAAAGCCTTACCGAACAAAGCAACCTGACTCTCATCACCGGCCAGCTGGGGCGAGCGCTCACTTTCGATGCTGAAACTGCCAATCTTGAGCTTGCAGACGGCAGCACATACGATGCCCGGCTGATTGTCGGCGCCGACGGCGCCCAGTCATGGACGCGCCAGCAGGCCGGCATCGACATCAACGCCCGCCCCTACCTGCAGCAAGGCGTCGTGGCCAATTTCCAGTGTGAAAAACCGCATGGCAACGTTGCCCGCCAATGGTTCCTGCCGGACGGCATCCTCGCCTGGCTGCCGCTGCCGGACCAGCGAATTTCCATCGTCTGGTCCTGTTTTGAGGAACAGGCCAAAGGCTTGCTCGCGCTGGATTTTGCCGGCTTTACCGAACGCGTTGCCGCCGCCGGCCACCATGCGCTGGGTCAGCTGCAGCTGCTCACCGCGCCGGCGGGCTTCCCGCTGCGCCTGATGCGCGCCCAACGCTGGGTGGCCCCGCGTCTGGCGCTGATCGGCGACGCCGCCCACAACGTCCACCCGCTGGCCGGTCAGGGCGTCAACCTCGGCTTTCAGGATGCCGAGGAGCTTGCCCGTGTGCTGCGCGCACGCGAGGCCGAGCGCGACTGCGGCGAACTCGGCCTGCTGCGCCGCTACGAACGCGCCCGGCAGGAAGATACGCTGGCGATGCAAACCGTCACCGACAGCCTGCAAAAACTGTTCAACAACTCCAGCCGCCTACTGACCGAAGTTCGCAACACCGGTCTGCAATTGGTGGAGAACCAGCACTGGATCAAACGCACCTTGATGCGACACGCTTTTGGCTAGACAAACTTGATAAGACACAGGATAACCATGAATAAGCTCCCTGCCGCACTCCTTACCACCGCCCTGCTGGGTTTTACCGTTGCCAGTCAGGCCGACGAAGCCAGCATCAAACAAAACCTGCAAAAAAATCTGCCCGACGCCAACGTGCAGTTTGTAGGCAAAACCCCGGCCAAGGGCATCTACGAAGTCGTCATCGAAGGCAATCTGCTGTACACCGACGAGTCCGGCAATTACCTGCTGGCCGGCAACCTGATCGACGCCAAAACCCGCAGCAACCTGACCGAGGAGCGGATGCGCAAGCTCTACAAGGCGAATGTCGCCGCCCTGCCGCTCGACTTGGCTATCAAGACCGTCCGCGGGGACGGCAGCCGCAAACTGTATATTTTTTCCGACCCGGATTGCCCGTTCTGCCGCAAACTGGAGCAGGAGTTGCTGGGCATTAACAACGTCACCATTTACACCTTCCTACTCCCGCTCGACATCCATCCCAAAGCGACGGAGCATGCTCATGCCGTCTGGTGTTCGGCCAACCCGGCGCAAGCCTGGATTGACCTGATGACCAAAAACATCGTTCCCGCCAAAGTCGCCAAGTGCGCCGACCCGATCGCCAAGAGCCTGGCGCTGGGCCAGCAATTGCGCGTCAACAGCACGCCGACCATCTTCCTGCAGAACGGCGAACGCATAACCGGCGCCCTGCCGCGCGCAGAGCTGGAAAAGCGCATGGCAGAGGCCAGCAAGGGGTAAGACAATGCGCGAATTCTGGGATGAAGCTTATGCTGAAAACGACTACATTTTCGGCACCGAACCCAATCTGTTCCTGACCCGCTGCGTCGACCTGCTCGAGTCCGGCAAACATGCCCTGGCGCTGGCCGACGGGGAAGGCCGCAACGGTGTCTGGCTGGCACAGCGCGGCCTGAAAGTGCATTCCATCGACTTTTCCGCCAACGCCCTGCAAAAAGCCCGGCAACTGGCCCGTCTACAGGGTGTGGCCATCACCTTCGAAGAAGCCGATCTGCTGACCTGGAACTGGCCGACCGAGCACTATGACCTGGTGGCCGCCATATTCATCCAGTTTGCTCCCCCGGCCCAGCGCGAGCAGATTTTCCGCCACATCAAAGCGGCCCTCAAACCGGGCGGATTGCTGCTGATGGAAGGCTACACGCCCAAGCAGCTGGATTACAAAACCGGCGGCCCCTCCAACCCGGACAACCTGTACACCGAAACGTTACTGCGCGACGCTTTCGGCGACTGGGAAATTCTTGAACTGCGCGAATACGAAGCCTTTCTCACCGAAGGCACCAAACATTACGGCCAGTCAGCATTGATTGACCTGGCGGCACGAAAACCACGCTGATTTTTGTGCTAAAATTGCCGGCTACCCACAAGATTTTTTTGACATTTCGGAACCTGAAACATGGCTAAAACTCTGCTGCAATTCCTCACTGAAGAACAACGCAAATCCGGTCTGGACAACGGCCTGATCCAGGTTATCGGCGACGTCGCCAATGCCTGCAAAACCATCGCCAGCGCTGTTAACCGTGCGGCCTTCACCGGCTCCAGCGGCTATCTGGAATCGGAAAACGTACAGGGCGAAACCCAGAAGAAACTGGACGTGATCACCGACGAAATCTTCATCGGCTCGCAAAACTGGACCGGCCGCGTGGTCGGCATGGCTTCCGAAGAAATGGACGACGTGATTCCCGTACCGCAGGACGTGGCCGGCAAGGGCAAATACCTGCTGTGCTTCGACCCGCTGGACGGCTCCTCCAACGTGGACGTGAACATCTCTGTCGGCACCATCTTCTCCGTACTGAACGCCCCGGCCGGCGTCACCACCGTGAGCGCTTCCGACTTCATGCAAAAAGGCGTGACCCAGGTTGCCGCCGGCTACGCCGTATACGGCTCCTCCACCATGCTGGTGCTGACCACCGGCAACGGCGTGAACGGTTTCACCCTGGACACCAACATCGGTGACTTCGTGCTGACCCACCCGAACATGACCATCCCGGCCGACACCAAGGAATTCGCCATCAACGCCTCCAACATGCGTTTCTGGGAAGCCCCGGTCAAGCGCTACATCGACGAATGCCTGGCCGGCAAGGAAGGCCCGCGCGGTCGCGACTTCAACATGCGCTGGGTCGCTTCCATGGTGGCCGAAATTCACCGTATCCTGAACCGCGGCGGCATCTTCATGTACCCGCTGGACAGCAAGCTGAAAGACAAGGGCGGCAAGCTGCGCCTGATGTACGAAGCCAACCCGATGAGCTTCATCGTGGAACAAGCCGGCGGCGCCTCCTCCACCGGCCGCGAACGCATTCTGGAAATCCAGCCGAATGGCCTGCATCAGCGCGTTCCGGTCATCATGGGCTCCAAGAATGAAGTGGAAACCGTGGTGTCCTATCACAAGGACGCTTAATCGTTTACACTTAGGCAACCAGAAAACGGCGGGTTTATCCCGCCGTTTTTTATTGCGGCCAGGTTAAAATACATCATGCTCTCATCCGACACCGATTTATCGCGCAACTGGTTTACCCAGGGGGGAGCTGCCTATGCGCGTTTTCGGCCCGATTACCCGCCGCAGCTCCATGCATTTCTGGCTTCGCTATCGCCCGCCAATTCTATTGCCTTGGACGTTGGCTGTGGCAATGGCCAGCTCACTCTTGGCCTTGCCAAGCACTTCACTGCCGTCATTGGACTTGACCCCAGCGCCGACCAAATCGCACATGCACCGCGCCACAAGCGCATCAACTATTTGGTTGCGCCAGCGGAACGCATACCCTTACCCGAGAATAGCGTGGACTTGATCACCGCTGCTCAAGCAGCGCATTGGTTCAATCTCCCAGCCTTTTATACCGAGGTCCGCCGCGTCGCCATCCCCGGAGGCGCCCTTGCACTGACTAGTTATGGCGTGCTCGAACTTGAGCCAGGACTGGATGAACGCTTTAGTCTCTTTTACCATGAGGAGATTGGCCAATATTGGCCACCCCAGCGCAAACTGGTCGACATGGGCTATGCGACGATTGACTTCCCCTTTACAGAGCATCCTGCACCCGCCTTAGAAATCTCCCGGCGATGGGATCTGGCTGAATTACTGGGCTACCTGTCCACCTGGTCGGCAGTCCGGCAGGCACGCGATGCCGGACGGCAGGATATATTGCAGGCATTTTCCCGCGAAATGAGCGAAGCATGGGGAGACTCAAGCGACAAACGCCTGGTCCGCTGGCCAGTCAACATGCGGATAGGGCGACTCTGATACCCAGCAGGCCTTATCCCGCTCAGGCCTTCCCCGCATTAAACCCATACAAATCGAACTGTGCGCGGTTACGCCAATTATTCAACAAAAAGATCGCCGTCCGCCCGCCCTGGGCAGCGGACTTTTCATACCATTTGCGCGCCATCTCCTCGTCCGGTGGCAAACCGTAGCAGCCGAAACGCAACGCCTCGCCCATCAGAAACTGCGCTTTCGGGTCGCCCTGAAAAGCCGCCTGCGCCAGTTCGTCAAAATCCGGATAGCCCGGCAACATGCGTTCATGCATCATGTACATCCTTTTTCACCGCCTTGAAGCGCGCCAGTGAGCGCTCACGTGCCAGCGCATGATCGACGACCGGCTGCGGGTAATCCCGGCCGATCACACAGGCTGCCAGCTGCTGCTGCAGCGCCGGCATGGTCCATGGCGCATGGATATATTTATCCGGCACTGCGGCCAGCTCGGGCAACCAATGGCGGATATAGACCCCCTGGGCATCAAATTTTTCCGACTGCGTCAGCGGATTGAAAATGCGGAACCAGGGCTGGGCATCACAGCCGGTTGAGGCGGCCCACTGCCAGTTGCCGTTGTTGGCAGCCAGGTCGTAATCGAGCAGCTTGCCGGCAAAATAACGTTCGCCCAAACGCCAGTCCACGCCCAGATCCTTGGTCAGAAAGGACGCCGCCACCATACGCACCCGGTTGGGCAGCAAGCCCGTCTGGTTCAATTGGCGCATCCCCGCGTCCACCAGCGGATAGCCGGTTTCACCCTGACACCAGCGCGCAAACCATGCGGGCCTGTCGTCCCACTTCACTGCATCATACTCCGGATGAAATGCCTTGTGCTCCACGTGCGGGAAATGCTGCAGCAGCATAAAAAAGAAGTCGCGCCAGATCAACGCCCGCAGCCAGGCAGTCGCGCCCTCGCCCCCCATCTGCCTGACCCAGTTGACCACATGGCGAATCGAAACAGTGCCAAAACGCAAATGCACGGCCAGATGGGACGCATTATCCAGCGCCGGGAAATCGCGTTCCACGCCATACGTATCGATGCTACGGCCAAACCGCCGCAACTGCTCGGCCGCTCCCGCCATACCGGGCACGACACCGTGCAAGGCGCCCTCGCTGAAACCGATAGCGGCAAGACTGCCGATCTGCTCGTCACGTCCGGACTCGCATGCCCCCCAGTCCGGCTCCTCCGCCGGCAACGCCGTCTGGGCCAGCCGCTCCGACCAGGCCCGCGAATAGGGCGTGAAAACCGTATAAGGGCGACCGCTGCGGTTGAGCACCTCGCCCGGTTCGAACACGGCATGATCCTTTACCTGCTCGAACGCCACCCCCTGCGGCCCCAGCGCCGCTGCCACGGCGGCATCGCGTCGAATGGCGGCAGGCTCATAATCGCGTGCGCACACCACCAGATCCGCCGCCGTTTCGCCGGCGAATTGCGGCACGACCTGTGTGGCGCAGCCGTGACGTAACCACACATCCGTCCCGCGCGCCTGCAAAGCGGTCTTGAGCTGAGCCAGGCTATGCCAGATAAAGCTCACCCGCTTGTCGGACCGGTCCGGCAGGGCGTGCAGAATCGCCTGATCGAACACGAACAGCGGAATTACCCGCTCGGCCAACCGGCTCGCCCGCGCCAATGCAGCATGATCGTAATCGCGTAAATCGCGCCGCAGCCAGCACACTGCGGTACGGTAGGGTTTCTGTTTCATCATGGAAAGATTGTGCCATAATCAAACTGTCTTCACCTACAGGCGCCCCCGTCGTAGCCCGGCTCTCATGCAAACGGTAGATCTCACAGGCCAGTTCCTCATCGCCATGCCCAACATGGCCGATCCGTATTTCAGCAAAACGCTGACCTACGTGTGCGAGCACAATGAACAGGGTGCGCTCGGCGTGATCATCAACCGCCCCATCGAACTCACGCTGAAGGATCTGTTTGAACAGGTGGATATCCCGCTTGAGCCCATGCGATGGGAAGCCGAATCGGTGTATTTCGGCGGCCCGGTGCAGATGGATCGCGGCTTCGTCCTGCACCGCCCGGCCGGCGAATGGAGTTCCACCCTGGCGATCAGCAGCAATACCGGCCTGACCACCTCGCGCGACATTCTCGAGGCCCTGGCAAAAGGGGAAGGACCGGAACAGTTCATCATCACGCTGGGTTATGCCGGCTGGGCTCCCGGCCAGCTGGAACATGAAATCTCCCAGAATGCCTGGCTCAGCGTCTCGGCCTCGCTCGACGTCATCTTCGACCTGCCCTGGGACGAGCGCCTGCCTGCCGCTTACCGTACACTTGGAATTGACCTCGCCAGCCTGTCAGAAGATGTCGGCCACGCCTGACTGGCTCACCCGCCCCACTCAACCGCCGCATGCCGCGCTGCCCGCGGCGGGCACCGTGCTGGCGTTTGATTTCGGCCTCAAGCGTACCGGCGTTGCCAACGGTGAGCTGCTGCTCGGTATTGCCCACCCGCTCACCACCCTCGCAGTCGAAGCCAACGACGCCCGCTTCGCCGCCATCGACACGCTCATCCGCGAATGGCAGCCTGTATGGCTGGTGGTTGGACTGCCGCTCAATGAGGACGGCGGCGTGCACGAACTCTCCAACCGCTGCCGGCGTTTTGCCAACCAGTTACATGGCCGTTTCAACCTGCCCGTCACGCTGGTAGACGAGCGTTATTCTTCGCTGCACGCAGGCCACCTGCTGGACGAAACCGGCAAACACGGCCGCAAGCAGAAACCGATGCTCGACCAGGTTGCCGCTCAGTCGATTCTCCAAAGCTTTTTCACGCTGCACAGCAAGGGTTGAGCACGGTATAATTCACGCCAAACTGTCACATTGCACGAAAGGCCGGGCATGGGCGAAAACCCGCAACTGAACGCCAAAGGTGAACTGAAACATCTCCTCTCTCTGGAAGGCCTGCCGGCCCGCATTCTAAGACACATTCTCGACACGGCTGATCCCTTTGTCGAAAGCGCCCAGCAGGAATCGAAGAAAGTGCCCCTGCTCAGCGGAAAATCCGTTTTCAATCTGTTCTTCGAACCCTCGACGCGCACCCGCACGACCTTTGAAATTGCGGCAAAACGCCTGTCGGCCGACGTGTTCAACCTCAACATCGGCACATCGTCGCAAAGCAAGGGCGAGACAGTGCTCGACACGGTGGACAACCTGGCCGCCATGCATGCCGACATGTTCATCGTGCGCCACTCGCAATCCGGTGCCGCCCACCTGATCGCCAAGCACGTCGCGCCGCATATCCGCGTCATCAATGCCGGCGACGGCCGCCATGCCCACCCCACCCAGGGGCTGCTGGACATGTACACCATCCGTCACTACAAAAAAGACTTTCAGGAATTGCGCGTCGCCATCGTCGGCGATCTGCTGCACTCCCGCGTGGCGCGCTCGCAAATTCATGCGCTGACCACTCTGGGCGTGCCCGAAGTGCGCATCATTGCTCCCCGCACGCTGCTGCCCAGCCATGTCGACACCTTCGGGGTGCAGGTCTACCACGACATGGCCACCGGCCTGAAGGACGTCGATGTGGTGATCATGCTGCGCCTGCAAAACGAACGCATGCGCGGGGCGCTGCTGCCGTCGGCGCAGGAATACTTCAAATACTGGGGCCTGACCGCCGAAAAACTGGCCTATGCCAAACCCGACGCCATCGTCATGCACCCCGGCCCGATGAACCGCGGGGTGGAAATCGACTCCAGCGTGGCCGACGGCGCCCAATCCGTCATCCTGCCGCAGGTGACCTTCGGTATCGCGGTCCGCATGGCCGTCATGAAAATTCTCGCGGAGAGCCAAGCATGAACACCGTTATCCGCAACGCCCGCATCATCGACCCGGCCAATCAGCTTGATCGCACCGCCACCCTTTATATCGTTGAAGGCCGCATCGCCGCATTTGACGAAGCCCCGGCGGGCTTCACCGCCCAGCATGACATAGACGCCAACGGCCTGATCGCCATCCCCGGCCTGGTCGACCTTTCCGTCCGCCTGCGTGAACCGGGATACGAATACAAGGCCACACTGGAAAGCGAAATGTACGCCGCCGTATCAGGCGGCGTCACCAGCCTGGCCCTGCCGCCCGACACCGACCCGCCGCTGGACGAACCCGGTCTGGTCGAAATGCTCAAGCACCGTGCGCGCCGCCTGCAACAGGCTCACGTCTACCCCATTGGCGCACTCACCGTCAAACTGCAGGGTGAACAGCTGACCGAAATGGCCGAGCTGCGCGATGCCGGCTGCGTTGCCTTTTCCCAGGCGGACGCCCCTATCGTCAATCTGCAAGCGCTGCTGCGTGCGCTGGAATATGCCGCCACGTTCGATTTCAGCGTCTGGCTGCGCCCGCAGGACCCGCACCTGTCACGCGACGGCGTCGCCCATGACGGCGCAATCGCCAGCCGGCTCGGCCTGCCCGGCATTCCTGCCTGCGCCGAAACGGTTGCCATAGCAACCCGCCTGTTGCTGGCCAAGGAAACCGGCGCGCGGCTGCACTTCTGCCGCCTGTCCACCGCAGCAGGCATCGACATGGTCCGCCAGGCAAAAAGGCAGGGATTGCCGGTTACGTGTGACGTTGCTGTGCATCACCTGCACCTGACAGAGAACGACATCGGTTTCTTCGATGCCAACTGCCACGTCATTCCGCCATTCCGCAACCAACAGGATCTGGCTGCAATCCGCCAGGGGCTGCTCGACGGCACCATTGATGCCATCTGCTCCGACCATACCCCGGTCGATGACGACGCCAAACATTACCCCTTCGGCGAATCGGAGGCTGGCGCCACAGCGGTCGAACTGCTGCTGCCCCTCACCCTAAAATGGGCTCGCGAAGCCAATGTGCCTCTGGCCGCGGCCCTGAGCAAAATCACCTCGGCCCCGGCCGGTATTCTCGGTCAGCAGACCGGCCAGCTGTCACCCGGCATGCGCGCCGACATTGCCCTGTTCGACCCGGAGGCCTGGTGGCAGGTCACCCCCGCGCGCCTGCACAGCCAGGGTAAGAACACGCCCTTCCTCGGACTTGAAGTGCCCGGGGAAGTCCACTATACCCTGGTGAGCGGCAATCCGGTTTACCGCCGCGCCGACTGAAGCAAGGAAATCACATGATTATCAATCCATTCCAGTCGCAAGGCCCCATCGACAAGCGCATCACCCTCAAGACCAAAATGGGCGAACAGATCGCCCTGGATGTGACGCTGCAGGACGAACATGGCCGCGACAGCGCCGCCGAATACATTCAGCACCTCTACAGCAGCATCAAGGAGAAACTGGGCGAGCCCATCATCTTTACCGGCGACAATACCAGCAAGACGCTGAGCGAGCATGAGCTGCAAAAAATGATTCTCTTTATTGCTTCGTTCCATGACTCGATGTTCGGCACGTTCAACAAACAGGCGCCAAGCCAGATCCCCGATGCGGAAAGGCAGGACTTCATTGAATTGTTTCTGTTGGCCTGTGCCTCCGTGCTGAGCGGCAAGAATCTGCTGATTGACCTGTCCAAAGGACAAATCGGCAATGAGGGTCGGTTGAGCTGACTTTGTCAGTCGGGCATAGCTGAAAAAGAAAAGGCCAGCAGATGCTGGCCCTTTCTTTACCTGTGTGACACGCGCACCGTCCAGATGCGCTTGTTACTGCGGTGAGCTGCTTTTAGCCTGGCAGATGGAATCGGGGTCGTAGTTGGGGTCGAGGGGCATGGGGTAATTATAACTTCTTTGCAAAAAGCCTTCACATCGAGTGAAGTTTTTTGCGCGGTGACCTACTTTGCCTCCGGCCGGGCTACGCCCTTAACTTGCTGCGCAAGTTAGCCTTCGCCGCAATAAGCCCTTTGGGCGTATTGTCTAAAGGCGTAGGTCACCAACTGCTAAAAAACAAAAAGCCCGGCCATAAAGACCGGGCTTTTTGTTTTATTGAATAGTCTGGCGGTGACCTACTTTCACATGAGGATTCACACTATCATCGGCGCAGAGTCGTTTCACTTCTGAGTTCGGAATGGGATCAGGTGGGTCCAACTCGCTATGGCCGCCAGACATA
>JAJZTZ010000149.1 GCA_021847305.1 Pseudomonadota bacterium
AGGCGGATTATCGCGATCTGGCTTTGGAGCGCAGCCGGGGCTTGTATGAACTGGAACTCAAGACCAATCTGGGGACGTCCATGGTCGAAGTCATGAATGCCATGGTGCGCAGCAAGAAAGTCCAGTATGAGCTTGCCCTTGCGTGGGAACGCCTGCGTGAACTTACTGGCGTCGAGTTGAACAACTGAGTAATCGTCCAAGGTGAATGCATGAAAAAAGCCTGTCTGGCTCTGACTCTCATGACTGTAGCGCCACTCGCGCTGGCAGGTGAAGCGACGGCAACACTGACATGGTCCCAGCGGGCAGAGTTGGCCATGCCGGTATCGGGCGTGATCAGCCGCGTGCTGGTGACGCCGGGAATGCATGTGCAAAAGGGGGCGGTGCTGGCAGAACTGGATGCGACCGGTTTGCAGGCCCAGTCCGACGCAAGCGCAGCCACCCTGCCGCGCTTGCGCGCCGAGCGCGATGAGGCTCAGCGTGACCTCAAGCGCATGCAGGAATTGTACGACCGCACCGTGTTGTCGACGACCGATCTGGATCAGGCAAAACTGCGCTTTACCCGTGCGCAGTCGGCCTTGCGTGAAGGGGAGGCGCAAGCGCGCATGCATCAGTTTCAGTTGCAGGAGTCCCGTCTGCTGGCCCCCTTTGCGGGTGTTGTGGTCAGCGTGATGGCATCCCCCGGGCAGGTTGTGGCGGCCGCTTTGCAGCCGAAACCTGTGGTCGTGCTGGCTCAGGACAAGCCGATGCGCGCGCTTGCTTGGCTGCCGGCGGCAGTCATTACGCAACTGAAAACCGGCCAGTCGGTTACGGTAAGTACAGGACAGTCCAGTGTGCCGGGGACGGTGGCGGCGGTCGGACTGGAACCGGATGCCGGCAAAAACGGTTACCCGGTGGCGGTGGACGTTCCAGGTCTGGCCGGCATGCCGGCTGGTTTGGCAGTCAAGTTGAAATGGTGACGCGCAGTCTTTTCTGCAATAAAAAACCCGGCAAAGCCGGGTTTTTTATTTTGCAACAGTTGCCGTTCAGTGCATGTTTTCCAGCGAAGACGGTTCGAAGTCCGATTCCTTCAAGCCATTGCCGAATTTGATGTCCGAGGTGGTCAGGATGGTGCTCTTGCCGGTCTGGGCGTTGGTCATGGTGGACTTGCCGGCACGCCAGTATTTGCCGGCGTATTTTTTGAAGTCTTCATTGACCAACGTTTTCAGCAGAGCGTTCTTGCGGTCGTAATACTCGACCTTCATGGTGCGCAACTCGCCGGTATCAATCCAGGTGATCTGGCGGGTATAACCGGAGTAGGCATACTTGGGGGTGCGCTCGATCACGTGGCACTCCAGATTGCCGCATTTTTCCTTGCGCAGGTAGTTATAACCGTATTTTTCCACCACCGGTGAAGACAAGTCTTCATAGGCAAATTCCGAACCCAGGAATGGGCCGGATTTATTTTGCGAATTCAGTCGCTTGACGCGATTGGTGGCCGGCAGGAAGAGCCACTGGTCGTCGCCCGCCAGACCATGGCTGTAGGTTAGAATTGCGGTGCCCTTGATGTCGGCTGGCTGGTTGAACAGCATCTTGCTTTTGTCGCCATCGCCCGGAGTGTTTACTTCCAGAGAGTACGATTTCAAGTAGCGCTTGGTTTCGCTGCCCTGTGCGTTGCGCAGCACCATGGTCATTTCCGAAATATTGTCCTTGTAGCCCTTGTTGGCCTTGTCTTGCGCTTTTGCAATCGCCAGACCTTGATCTTCCGAGGGGGTGGCCAGGGCCGTGAGGGGGACGACCAGCAGCAGGGGTAACAGCAGTTTGCGAATCATCATCAATCTCCAGTAGTTGGGTCTGTCTCTGACGGACAAAATTAAATTTTCGCTTTCCGGTCAATCAGCAAAATCAGGCCCGGCAGCATGAAGGCCTCGGTCAGTGCGGCAAAGGTAATGGTAATTGCCGTTACCAGACCGGTGTCCGAGTTCATGGCAAAGTGCGATGAAGCCAGCACCAGGAAACCGCATACCAGGGTCAGGGTGGAAATCCACATGGGAATTCCGGCCAGGTCGAAGGCGTAGCGCAGCGCATCTTCCGGACTTTGCTTGAGTTCCCGGCGGGCGGTCAGGTACTTGCTGAGAAAGTGCATGGTGTCGTCCACCACAATACCCAGCGAAATAATCCCCACCATCGACACACCCATATTGATCTGGCCGACAAACATACCCCAGACACCATAGGCAAGCAACGCCGGAGTAATGTTGGGGATCATGCTGACAATGCCCAGTTTGAGCGAGCGGATGGCGATCATGATCAGCACGGAAATTTGCAGGATCTGTATCACCTCGCCTTCCAGCATGCTGGCGCCGTTTTCCTGGCCGACGTGGGCAAACATCAGGCCGGCACCGGTACCGCCGGACGATTTGATGATGCCGTTGCCATGCTCCTTAAGCCATTTGTTGGCACGTTCTTCCAGAGCGATCATCTGCGTCGAATGCACGGCATACAGTGTGGCGGTAATCTTGGTGGCCGACTTGTCGATGTTGATCTGGTTGTTCAGGTCCAGACCGTAAGGCAGCGACATTTCATACAGCAGCAGATACTGGGCAGCCAGATCGCGCGATTCGGGCAGCTTGTATTGTGTCGGATCATCGCCATGCATGTTCTTGTTGAGCCGCTTCATGATGTCGGTAAACGTATCGACATGCATGACTTCGGGTTGCTGACGCAACCAGTTGGCAAACTCTTCGGTTTTCTGCAGGAATTTCGGCTCGTTGATGCCGCCCGGTTCGTTGGCTTCGACGGAGAAATCCATCATGTACACGCCGGTCAGGTTTTTCAGCGTGAAGTCAGTGGCCTGGCGGAATTCGGTGGTGGTGTCGAAGTATTCGTGGAAGGAGTCGTCAAACTTGTTGTGGGTGACGAATGAGCCGACCACGACAGTGAACAGCACGCTGCCGATCAGCATCTTGTAACGATGGCGCAGGAAGAATTCCTGGTATTTTTCCATCAGTTTGAACGAGGCGTCTTCCTGCGAGTGAATCTTGACCTTGCCCGGTAGCAGCAGCATCAGGGCGGGTACCAGGCCGACGGTGATGAAGAATGCCACCATGATACCGAATGCCACCACGTTACCCAGTGTCTGGAACGGCGGCACATCCGACATGTTCATGGTGAGGTAACCGAGTGCCGAGGTCACATTGGTGAACAGCATGGGCGCCAGGCTGGATTGAATGCTTTCCTTCATCGCCTCGACTCGCGAGACGCCGTGCCGCACGCCATGGCCATAGTGCGAGAGCAGGTGCACACCATCGGCGATGGCCATGATCAGAATGGTCAGCGGTGCCGTGGCCACCGGGGCAGAGAGGATGACGTTGTTCCAGCCGGCCATACCCATTGCCGCAGCGATCGACAGCACAATACTGAGGAAGATCAGCGCTGTCGCCTTGACGCTGCGTAAGGAAATGATCAGCACCACGGCCAGAATCGCCATCATGTACGGCACAAGGTGGCGCATGTCATTGCGGGTGGCCTCAAGGAAAGCGTTGTTCATCATGACCACACCGGTCATGTGTACCTCGATGTCCGGGTGACTGGCTTCGAATTTGGCCTTCAGTTCGCGGGCGTATTTCACGGCCTGCTGAATTTCCTGCACCTTGTTTTTGCCCGGCATCTGCAGGGTGATGTTGATCCCGGTGACCTGACCGTTTTCGGAAATCAGCCGCTTGACCAGCAGCGGGTCATGCGTCGCGATGGAGCGGATGCGCGTTAGATCGTCAGCTGAAAGCTTCTCGGGCGACTGCACCAGATCAGCCACGTTCAGTGTATCGCCGTCGGCGACCGAGTTCTGGTAATTGGTAATAGAGTCAACGCGAATGGAGAAGGGGGTTTGCCAGGCTGCGTTGGTCAGATCAATGACGGTGGCAAGATTTTTGCGGGTGAAGACATCCTTGTCCTTGGGGGCGAGTACCAGCAGGATGTTGTCGCTTTTGGTGTAGGTCTTTTGGGTCGCCTCAAATGCCAGCAACTGCGGGTTGTCCGGCTTGAAGAAAATCTTGTAGTCACCGCTCATTGTCAGGCGTTTGGCGCCTGCAGCCGAGGCTAGCACCAGAATGAGTGTCAGCAGAATGGTCAACCATTTATGCTCGATCACCCAATTGGCGTAATGCCGCGCTATCGCATTCACTGCTTCTCTCCCTAACCTAAAATGTCTGCCAACATGCTGTCTGGCTATTTATGCTGAAATTTTTGCCAGAAGATTACATTCAGATTGTTACTGCATTGCACAGCAGAATAAATGTCCTTGTTGTATCTTTGCAACACATGCGCTTAACCGGTTTTTTGTGACACGGTGCGCGCCAAAAAATCCTTAATTTTTCAGTGTACTTATGCTCTTGTCAATATGATATGAGAATCTGTTGATCATTTTGTCGTATTGCTTAAGTGAAGTAGTTTAATGATTTTAATTGTGTTTTTTCTAGTTATGTCTTGTAAATGAAAAATTCGTAATGATAAGATGATAATTAAATTCGGATAAAAAGCATAGAAAACATTTGGGGTTAAAATTTATTTAGGGGTGTTGTATGCGGGGGAGAGGTCTGCGCAGCATGCTCGTTCTGAGCGTGTTACTTTTTTCTGTTGCCGGATGTAAGCACAGTTCTGAAAACCGTTCTTTGATTGCCGAAGGGGAGCGTCTGGCCACCAAAGGGGAGGGTCCGGTGCCCGCTTGTGTGTCATGTCACGGACAAAACGGCGAGGGCAACAATATCACCGGTTTTCCGCGTCTGGCGGGTCTGAACAAGGATTACCTGGCAAAGCAGTTGCACGATATGGCGCGGGAAATGCCGCCCGAGGGCGTGGTGATGGATCAGGTGGCGCGGGATTATTCGAAAACCCCGCGCGTCAATTCGGATTTGACGGCTTTTACCCCCGGCCTGCGGCACGCGCCTGTGATGTCCCCGCTGGCGAAGAATCTTTCCGAACAGCAAATTAATGCAGTTTCAGCCTATTACGCCAGTTTGTCATATACGGCAAAACCGCTGCCGGCTGATTACCAGACACTTGAGCGCGGTGCCGACCTGGCTCTGCGCGGCAAGCCGGAATACGGTCTGCCCGCCTGTGTGTCCTGCCATGCACCGAATGGTGAAGGTTTTGGCGCTGATTTTCCG
>JAJZTZ010000022.1 GCA_021847305.1 Pseudomonadota bacterium
CAGCGGCGTATTGAGGGCAGGATCATTCAGATTATTGAATGCGCCCAAGCCTAGCATGGCAGCAGTCGACAAATCCAGTTTTGCCAGCGCCCCGGCATAGTTTACCGTGGTCGCATTGCTGGCGTTCTGTGCAGTCAGCGTCATGGACAGCAACATCGGTTCGTCCATATAGGTAAAGGACGGACTACTCGCACAACTCAACTCACTGCGATTCTGCAGGGTGGCGCCGGTGACAACAAAGTGATCCGGCACAAAGCGCCCGAATGCGCCAGCCGTGGCGACATTACCAAAATTGCAGCCGTACTTGCCGCTGGCATCCTTGGTATTGGCGTAGCTGTCGAGCAGGCAGTCCCCCTTGGTACTGATGCTGTCAACGCCCGTCCAGGTTGCTGCCAGCAAGGTATTGCACTGGGCGGTTGTCAGCCCGGCTGCGGTACACTCCTGCGCTGTCGCTACGCCGTCATACACGGCACGATACGAAGTGGTGTTGCCAGCCGGGTCGTAGCCGGGCAACTGAAAAGCCCCCACTTCGCTGTAGGTAAAGGCATTCCCTGTGGCCGTGGCCATGGGAGTTGCTGAAACCGCGGCAGGAAAGGTGCCGGTTACCGCTCCGGCGACGGTAGCCGGACTGACAGCAACCACCGTATTGTTATTGATTTTCAGCACCCCGGTATAGCCGTTCGCGTTACCAGCCACGCCATTCACAGTTGCAGTCAGAGAAAAGGGCGTATTGCCGGCCTTGAAGGTGGGTGTACCCCCGGTTGTTGTATTGGTGGCATTTGCCGATACCACGCTGGCAATACCGGTAGGGCGTACCGAAAACGCATCGGTCGAGCAGGCTGTCACGCTGCCGTCGCTGATGATCGCAACCAGATTTTTGTATGCCGTGTTGAGCGTGAAATTGCCAGATTGTTTCTGCCCTTGATCGGACGAGGTAAAAGTCAGCGTCTGACTGCCACCCGGCACAGCCGTCTTGGCGGTACAGGTAGAATTGCAATAATTTGCCTGGGTACTATCCAGCACACAGGCTGCATCACTGTTATCGACCAACTTGAGCGTCACCGACTTGCTGCCCGACACCACATACGCTGTCTGTAATTGATTGTTCGACAAAGCCGCCACATTCAATTTGAATGGCTGCCCCATTACCTTCATATAAATGTGGCCATTCAGGTAGTTCTGCACTGCCAGCGGCGGCACCCCGTACGCCTCATCAATGGCATTGAAACCGCTGGCAGTGCCGCCCGACGGAGGCCACACAGACTCGGCACAAATACGCAAACCGCCTATTTCATGAATATTGGTCGAGCCGCCGGTCGAACCAGTAAAGGAAATCTGCCAGTTGGCCGGCACCGGAGACTGGGTTGTTCCCTGCGCGATAGCAGCCGAATAGACATTAGGAATGGTAATCAGCGACTGATAGCCCGATCCAGTATCGCGATTGACCGAAATACTCGTACTTGTCGGTTCATTGCGAGCATCGACAATCACCTGATAGTAGTATCCCAACGAAGGGGACGTGGAACCGCGATTATCAATCAACGGCGTCAGTCCACCGGTCCCTCCCAGCCAGACATAACCGTTTGCCCCCGAACCCGAACCGCGCACACCGACCGACTCGGGAATAAATCCCGGCCCACCTATACGTCCCTCGGTAGGATTTTGATAGTTACCATACTCATCCAGTGCCACCCCGACCCAGCCGCCAGCAAAACCGTTAATACCGGATTTCTGCGCATAACCCAGAGAACCACCATATGCGCCCGGCACAGCCGGCACGGAATAGTCCGACAGGGTGACGGCTATACCGTCAGCTCCGCTACCGTTGTAAGCATATTGCTGGAATTCAACCGATATATAGTTGCCGGCGGCTGGAAAAATGCCGGGAACCGTAGCCGCCTTGGCATTATTGCCGGTGTTATTCGTCAGCCGCAGATACCCCGGGTTGACAATACTTGGCACAATACCGGTCGAATCGCTGGTGGAAACGATCCAGTTGCCGCCGAAAATGGGTGACGGATTGAGCGTGGCCCGCTCGAATGTATCGCAGACGCAGGAAAGCGATAAACCCGCCGGCGTATTGGACGGCGGAGTACAGGAAAACGGCACGGTATAGTCGACCTGTACGCGCACGTGATCGACGCTGGCAGTATACGCGCCACCCGAGCCACCGGGTTTTTGTGCCGCAAAAGCCACGCCAAAATTGCTGCTATTGATATCGGCTGGCGTCCAGGTTGTGCCCCACAGATCGGTTGACCCGCCGTGATCTTCATAGGTATCGCTGGTTGTATAGTAAGTCGTCGTCGCCCGGTTGGTTGTCTGCACCACCCCGCCCTTGATCAGCTGCACCGCGTCATCCTGCAAACGGGAATTGGAGGACGCCTTACGCTCGACGCTGACCGTCACGCCGATAATCGTTGCGTTGGACGGAATGGAAAAGCCATAGCCCTTGCATTGCAGCGACTCGCTCACCTGACCATCGTTGAGCGATGCCGTTGCATAGTTATTATCGCTTGTTTCCGCCTGGGCCGCATTGGACCAGGCCTGGGTTCCACTGCCATTCACATTGACACAGTTCGTCGGGCTGGCAACCACGCTTTGAGCCGATGCCAACGGACTGCACAACGCCAGCAGCGCCGCCAACAGCAATCCCAGCCAACTCCGCATGTCAGAATTCGACAAACGCATTCAGCGACCTTTCCGTATAGCCGACACTGCCTACCGCACCGCCGCCGACGGCTGTTGCGCCAAGCCAGTAAATGGTTTTATTGTCCACGCCCTCAGTATAGGTGTTGGCGGTACAACTGACCGTTACCGTGAAGCCATTCAAAGTCAGTGTCGTCGTTGCTGCCGGACACGCCGTAGCTGGCGGCTGGACGCGGGTAATGGCCCATTGCAGCCCGCCTTTGGCCGCCCAGTAGGCCCGCGCGCCCATCACGTCCTGTGCCGATCCGATCTGCTGCGAACTGGACGTGCTGAGCATGTACGCCCCCAAAAGCGACAAAATCACCAGCAGAAAAATCGCCGACACAATGGCAAAGCCGCGCTGTAAATAAGGCATGCTTCTTCTCATGGCGTATTATCCACATGCACCTGGTTGTACAGCTTCACACTTTCCCCTGCCTGCGCCATTTCCAGCGAAATCGACACCAGGCCGCTACGGCTCAGCCCTGTACTGCTACCCGGCGGCTCATAGTGCAAACTGCAGGTAGTCACGTTCTGCGCCAGCATCGCTTGTGCCGCACCGCTGGTCATTGCCGCGCAATCGGCCGGCAATGACCAGGCTGCGGTCAATTTGCGCGAATAGCGGTACAGCACCCCGCCGCTGCAGCCATAGGCCACCACCTGTTCGGCCGCAGGCAACACCTGGAAGCGTGATGTCGGCGATTCGCTGGGATACTGCTTGCGATTAAACGGCGTTGACGCAGCAGTACCGACAAACGTAATAGCCGTTGTATTAGCGGTACCGCCCGGCTCCGCCACACCCGCGACTGCCACCGCATTTGCGCCGGTGTAGGCATTGCCGCTGCTGCTGCCGTCGTTGTACACCACCACGACATCACCGGTCGCAATGCGCTCAGCGGCAGGCAAGCCACTGTTTAACCAGAGCATGTCGAAAGCGGAATCCACAGTGGTGAAATCCAGTATATCTCCGCTGCCCGCAGCATCTGCCGCTGCACGGTAACGTGCGCCGATTTTGGTCGGCATGAATTCAATGCATTGATCAGACCCGTTGGCAGGATTCCTGACGGTATTGGGTAAAGCCAGATGAATGTCGCGGGCAATGCGCCGCTCGGCAGTATCTGCCACATCGGTCAGCTTGGCCCGGCGGGCGCTGTCCAGATAGCTGTCGACCGGCGTCTTGATAAAAATCGCCACAATACCGGCCAGGATGCCGGTGATCACGATCACCATGACCGCTTCGATCAGGGTAAAACCGCGCTGCAATTTCAGATTACCGACTGCCATATCAGTAATTACCCCGATAGCCGACCAGCTGAATCGATTCCGGTCCACCTGATACATTAACCGTCACTTGCGCCATCGTCGCGCCATTGATGGTAACTGCCTGCACATTGACCGTCGCATTATAGGCAGCCAGTGCGGCAATTGAAGTGGATCCAAGCGTGGCAGCGCCATTGATCACGGCCGTTGCCGGATTGCCGTCAAAGCAGTTGTAATCAAACACATCGTCGTACTGCTGCCGGCCGGAACAGGTGGTAAAGTCGGTTTCGGTAAAACCGCCGGGGGGATTAGCGTAGTCTTTCGCCAACACCTCCTCCATCACCGCATCGGCCATGGCAGCAGCCTGCTTGCGCAACATGGGGTCGGCGCTCGACTTCACCGTCGTATTCATCACCAGCAGGATGCCAGCCACGCCGATGCTGACAATGACGATGAACACCACCAGCTCGATCAGCGTCAAGCCTGCCTGAGGCAGCCGCGGCGAAACCGGCCTAGTCATGCACATACCCCGTCACGGAATCAACAACGATAGGCGACGCGCCGGCAATCGAAATAGTGATGTTGGCGGACTGGTCCGTACCCCCGGATGCGAGAAACTGAAAACCTGCCGGCGAGGCTGACAGCCCCGTGCCGCCACGCGGGGTAAACGGCAAGGCAAGTGCGGTATCGCAGGTCGAACTGCCGTCAACCGACGCAATGCTCAAGTTTAACCCCGTGGCAGAGGTCGCCACACAGACGGTGCGATGCTGGGCAATGGCGCTTTTCTGCGCATAGCGCAGCAAAGACTGGGTTTCATCATGAAACCCCAGCGACTGAAAAGACGACTGATCGGCAAAGCGCGGCAACACCACAACCGCCAGGATGCCAATGATAATCAATACGGCAACCAGCTCGATCAGGGTAAAGCCGCGCTCTGCAAGAGGCGCATTCCGCCATAAAAAAATCCGCCATTCATCGCAGGACAAACGGCGGACTTGTGCAGTTCTCACTGCGTTAACACATTACTTGGTACAGATCAGCGTTGCAGACGCCACCTTGGCGTTGGGACCGGTCACCTTGCAGGAAATAGCAGAACCATCTGCCCCGGTGTTACAGTTATCGGTACCGGCGGTAACAGCCGCAACCGTATATTGCGTATCCAGCGGGGTTTGCATGAAGGTGTTCACAACAGTATTAGTGCAAGCTGCTGCTTGGTTAACGGTAACGCCTTTTGTACCACCGCTTGCACGGTAAGCAGCATAATTCACCGCTGCAGCTGAACTGATACCTCCAGCCACCCCCTTGGTTGCAGCAGTACCGGCCTCATCGCTCAAATCGACAAATTTGGGCAAAGCGGTGGCCGCCAGAATACCCAGAATGACAATCACCACCACCAGCTCGATCAGGGTAAAACCCGTTTGCTTGCTCTTCATTACTTTTTGCTCCATCTATTAAATTATCGATTTGTCATTCACTTGCTTCTGGCATTACTGGCATGTTGCCAATGTTGCGCCAATTGCATAAGTGGGTTGTGAGTTAGCCGCGGCCGGCACGGTATAGGAAATCGTGCAATCTCCTGTACCGCCCGTTCCGGTATGGCCGGAATCGGCTGCGGCAATCGCCGGTGCGGTCAGCCCCGTAAGCACATAATCAGGCGCCGCCAATCCAGCCAGGGCGACAATGCTGGTAACGTCCGGATAACCATTCGCGTAGACAACATTGACGCCTTCAATGACGATACCCGGGGTACCCGTATAGGAGGCACTGTAACCACGGGCCACCAGCATGCCGTGCGCCATGGCAGCAGCACTTTTTACCGAACCCATCGCGCCATTCATTTTTGCCACACGTGCATCCGCCTGCAAAGCAGCATATTTTGGCAAGGCAATAGCCGCCAGAATCCCCAAAATGGTAATCACGACCACCAGTTCAATCAGGGTAAAACCATTCTGACGCAAGTGTTTATTCGCTGCAACAACCATCCGGCACTGCCCCTTACGTTCTCGTCATTAGAAGCCGTTTACAATTTCATCTTAGCGCCGGATTCAGCGGCAGGCAAGCCCGTCAAACCGCCCAGTTGAAATTTTCCAGCGGCCGGAGGGAAACCGACATGGGTGATTCACTGTGGATTCCATCCGGCCAGCCGAAGCGCAGCGCCATTCCAGCCGCACTCAAGTGACGCCGGTGGATCGGCACGTACACCACTGCATGCGCAGCCGGATCGTAGTACCAACACCCAGCTTTGGCCGCAGCCAGCCACAGTCCGCAATAGCCGGCTCGCGCCGGCATATCCAGCCAGGCAAACGGATTTTGTTTGTCCATGGCATTAATCTGCTCGGTCTTTCCCGTCACCAGCAAACCGGCAGCATGAAACCGCAATCCGGCATTCAGCGTATCCAGCGTCTGCTGCATGCGCGCTTTTTCCGCCATCTCCTGGTAATACCGGAAACGCTCCAGCAACACCCCTGCCAGCACGCCGATGATGGCCACCGCCACGGCGAATTCAAACAGACTGAGGCCGCGTTGCCGCTGCCGTGGCGCAAAACATGACGATGGCACCACTGTCTTACGCATCACATCAGTGCTTCATTGCCACCCGACCCAGATCCCAGATCGGCAGGAACACGCCAAGCGCAAGAATCAGCACCAGCACACCCAGGCCGATAATCAGAATCGGCTCGATCTGGTCGCTCATGGTCTTCAATTCATAATCGACTTCGCGCTCGTACATTTCGGCGATTTCCTGCATCAGGTCATCCAGTTCGCCGGTCTCCTCACCCACAGCAATCATCTGCAGCACCACCGGGGTAAATACACCCGCAGCAATGGCTACCCGCAACACCGTTTCACCCCGCTCCACCCCGGCACGCATGTCGCGGATTTTTTGCGCCATGTAGGTGTTATCCACCACATCTGCGACCACATTCAGGCTTTGCATCACCGGCACGCCGCTGCGGCTGGCCAGCGCAAAACTGCGGGCAAAACGGGCCAGCATGGCTTTGGTGATGATTTTGCCGGCAATGGGAATTTTCAGCTTCCATTTATCCCAGCTGTAGCGCCCATCCGCGGTAGACACATAACTGCGCAGCATGAAACCGGCCAGAATAATGCCGCCGAGCATATAGGGCCAGTAGGAGACAAAGAATTTCGATGTTCCCAGCAGCAGCCGCGTCATAAACGGCAATTCCGCATGAAAGCCGGCATACACCTTGGCAAAAGCGGGGATCACGAACAGGTTGATAACCGTGATGGCAATGACCATCGCAAGCACCACGAAGATCGGATAACGCAGCGCCGATTTGACCTTGGCACGCGTTTCACGCTCGAATTCAAGATGATCGAACAGGCGCAGAAAAATCTGGTCCAGCATACCGGTGAGCTCTCCCACACGCACCATGCTGAGATAGAAAGGATTGAACACAGCCGGATGCTGCGCCATAGCGGATGACAGTTCACGACCGCTGTCGAGCGCTTCGCGCAACTTGCGCACCACGCCGGCAAAAGCCGGGTTGATGGCCGATTCCTGCAAACCGGCCAAAGCACGCATAATGGGCACACCGGCTTTCAACAGGGTATACATCTGCCGGGAAAAAAGCTGGATATCGAGCGGACGGATTTTGCTGGCAAACCAGCTCTTACCGGCATCCGGACTCTCTGCCAACCGCACTGCCTCACGGGAAGCCTGAATCTGCACCGGGATCAATCCATCACGGGCCAGGCTATCTGCGGCAGATGCGCTGTCGGTCGCCTCCAGCACCCCTTCCTGCAGATCACCGGCCGCCGTTCTGGCCTTGTAGGAAAAATTCGGCATTCAACCTTCCCGCTTTATTGCACCGCCATCGGCGCCAGAATCATTCATCCACCATATTGCTGATGCGCATGGCTTCGCCAATGGTCGTCTTGCCCACCAGTACCAGGTTCATGGCGTGATGACGCAATGTCTGATTGCCCATTGCCTTGCGTGCCACTTTGATGAAGTGTGCCGGATCATGATGATTGATGGCATCCAGCAACTCGGTATTCATTTCCAGCATTTCATACACCCCCCGGCGCCCCTGGAAACCGGTACCATTACAGTGATTGCAGCCGCGTCCGTAACGATACTCGTGCTGCTCCGCCTTATCCGCCAAATCAATGCGCAACCACTCGATTTCATGCGGCTGCGGCGTGTAGGGCGCAGAACAGTTTTCGCACACCACCCGCACCAGACGCTGCGCCAGCACCGCTTGCAATGAGGTTGCCACCATATAGCGCGGCACCCCCATATCGACCAGACGCAGCGGCGTCGACATCGCATCATTGGTATGCAGGGTGGAAAATACCAGGTGACCGGTCATCGCTGCACGCATACCGATCTGTGCGGTTTCCTGGTCACGCATCTCGCCTACCAGAATTACGTCCGGGTCCTGGCGCAGTGCAGAACGCAGCACACGGGCAAAACTCAGATCGATTTTCTCATTTACCTGAACCTGGTTGATCCCCTTCAGGCGGTATTCGACCGGGTCTTCCACGGTGATGATTTTGCGTTCCGGCGAATTGACTTCAGACAGGGCAGCATACAACGTCGTTGTCTTACCCGATCCGGTCGGCCCGGTCACAACCACCAAGCCATGCGGACGACGAATCACCTGCCTGAAGCTCGCCAGCATGGCAGGTGGCATTCCTAAGCGTTCCAACTCAAGAACACCGCCCCCCTGAGTCAGCAGACGCATCACGACTGACTCGCCATACTGTGTCGGCATGGTGGAAATACGCACATCCACCGTCTGGTTGCGAATCTTGATATTAAAGCGACCGTCCTGGGGCAGGCGCTTTTCCGAAATATCCAGCCCGGACACCAGTTTCAGACGCAGCGCCAGCGCAGTGGCGATTTTCAGGTCGGTTTCGGTCTGCAAATGCAGCACGCCATCAATCCGGAAACGCACATGCAAGCGGGTTTCCTGCGGCTCAATGTGAATATCCGATGCCCGTACCTGTACCGCGTCTTCAAAAATGGTTTGCAGCAGTTTGACCACCGGTGCGTCTTCCTGGGTGGTTTCGCCCCCCATGGCACCAAAGTCAAGATTGACCTCACCCAGCTCCTGTTCCAGCACCCGGGCAAGGTCGGTGATTTCACCAGTACGGCGGTAGGTGCGATCCACCGCCTGCAGCAGCTCGCCCTCGTTCACTACCGCCAGTTCGATGTCGCGCTTGAGCAGGCGGACCAGTTCATCATAGGCAAACAGGTCGGTCGGGTCAGCCATACCCACCAGGTAAGCGCTGCCACGATCCTCCAGCACCAGCGCACGGAAGCGGCGTGCCTGAGTTTCCGGCAGGGCGTGCACGAGATCGGGCTTCAGGTTATAAAGCTTGAGATTGATGAAGGGGATATTCAGCTGCCGGGCGAGCGCCTCGGAGATCTGGTCTTCCTTGACGTAACCGCTGTCGATGAACACCCGGCCGAGTTTTTTTCCGGTGCGTTTCTGCTCGTCCAGGGCCGCCATCAGCTGCGCCTCGGTCAGCATTTGCTGCCGCACGAGAATCTCGCCCAGGCGGATTTTCTCCGGTCTTGCCATGTTGTACTCCCTGCTCCCGCCAATGCCGCCGAGCGACGGCGTCGCAGCCATTTCAGACTGCGCTTGATGTTATAATTCTACGCTATTGATCTGTCGAAGATTAACCACAACGCAAGGCGGTTTCAAGCATTATGTTCGAGTTGGTGCTATTTGAGCCAGAAATCCCGCCCAATACCGGCAACATCATCCGGCTTTGCGCCAACACCGGCACCCGGCTGCATCTTATCCGTCCGCTCGGCTTCGAGCTGGATGACAAACAGCTGCAGCGGGCCGGGCTGGATTACCACGAATATGCCTCGCTGCAAGTCCATGACAACCTTGCCGCATGCCGAGCAACGCTGCCGGAGCGGCGCTGGTTTGCTCTGACGACCAAGGGCAGCCAGGCGCATCACCTGCTGCAGTATCGCGCCGGCGATGTTTTTCTGCTCGGGCCGGAGAGCCGCGGCTTGCCCGCTGAGGTGCTGGCAGAATTCACTGCTGCGACCCGTCTGCGCATCCCCATGCTGCCCAACAACCGCAGCCTGAATCTGTCCAATGCCGCAGCGGTGATTCTGTATGAAGCCTGGCGCCAGAATGATTTTGCCGGTGCCATCCAGGGCACCGCAACCGCCCTCGACTAATCAGGCCGCTTCGGCTTTCGGTTCGCGGTTGAGCAGGCGCTCCACCGCATCTTTGGGCGACAGCCCGCCATACAGAATGTCGTGCACCACCTCGACCACCGGCATGGCCACGCCCAGCTTATGCGCCAGTTTGCGCGCCCCCTGCACGGCGTACACCCCCTCGGCCACATGACCGAGTGAAGTCAGAATCGCGTCGATCTGCTCACCGGCCGCCAGACGCAGGCCGACGGTGCGGTTACGTGACATGTCAGCGGTACAGGTCAGGATCAGGTCACCGGCACCGGCCAGGCCGAGGAAGGTTTCTGCCCGGCCACCCATGGCAACACCCAGCCGACTCATTTCCGCCAGCCCGCGGGTAATCAGCGCAGCACGGGCGTTGTAGCCCAAATGCAAACCGTCACTCAGGCCGGCGGCAATGGCCATGACATTTTTCAGCGCCCCACCCAGTTCAACCCCGATCACATCGGTGCTGGAATAAATCCGCAGGTGGTGGGCATGCAACTGAGGGGCCAGAGTACGAGCCAGCTGCTCATCGGCGGACGCCAGCGTCAGAGCGGTCGGCAGACCTGCTGCTACTTCCTGGGCAAAACTCGGGCCGGAAAGCGTCGCCGAAGGGTAGTCTGCCCCCAACTCTTCACTCACCAACTGATGCGGCAGGCAGGCAGTTTCCACTTCAAAGCCCTTACAGGCCCACACCAGCGGTTTATTACAGCCGAGCTCGCGCAAACGATGCAGCAAGGCGCGCATGGCAGCCACCGGCGTCATGATGATGACGACCTCAGCTGAGGCAATGGATTGATTGAAATCGGCGCTCACAGCGAGCGCTGCAGGAAAACCAAAGCCCGGCAGGTAGTGGCGGTTCTCCCGCGCTGCCGACATGACAGCAACGGCTTCGGCGTCGCGCGCCCACAGGGTCACGTTGTGCGCCGCGGCAAGGGAAATGCCCAATGCCGTACCCCAGGCACCAGCCCCCAATATCGTGATATTCATTCGCCCCACACGTCGCTGACAGAAATATAGCCCGTCACACCGTCGCGATGATGCACTTTCACCCAGCCGGGCGGCGCACCGTCCTGTCGCTCAAGCAGCACATTCTGCGCCACCCGCAGCAGCACGGTTGACTTGCTGTCAGGCGCCTGGCGTACCATGGCCGTCTGCGCCGTCACCACCACGGTACGCTGGGTGCTGAGCAAGCGGCTCTGAATCCAGGCCAGCTCGCCCTTGCTGTCACGCACTTTGGCCCAGTCGCTCAGGTCGACGACAATCTCGACCGGGTAGCCGGTGCCGACAACATACAGCTTTTTTCCGGCCAGCGCCGGGCTGTCGTACAGCACAGCGGGGGCCGTCACCGAACGGTAATCCAGCGCCTGCGCTGCCAGCGGCACAGCCGCCAGCAGCAGCGCTGAGAATGACTTAAGCAGATTACGCTTAATGGCTGGCACCTTGCGATTGCTGCATCTGCTGCTGATACAGCGCTTCGAAGTTGATCGGGTTGAGCAATACCGGCGGGAAACCGGCGCGGGTGGTCATGTCCGACACCACTTCACGGGCGTACGGGAAGAGAATGTTGGGGCAGGCAATGCCGAGCACCGGATCAATCTCTTCCTGCGGGATACCGGCAATGCGGAAAATACCGGCTTGCGCCACTTCATTAAGGAACATCACCTTGTCGCCCAGTTTGGCGGTGACGGTAACCGTTACCGTTACATCATAATAGTCTTCGCCCATGGCGGAGCCGTCGGTATGCAACTGCACGTCAATCTGCGGCGCTTCGCGTTCGAGATAAATCGCCGGTGCGTGCGGCACTTCCAGGGAGGCATCTTTCAGGTAGATTTTTTCCAGGGCAAAAACAGGAGTTTGTTCAGACATCATCAACTTTCATAAAGGAATGTTTATAGTTTTGCATTCAGCCAGCGTGCCAGACCGGCCTGATCCAGTGCCCCGGCCAGACGATCAAATTCACGCCCGTTGCGGAACAGCACCAGGCTGGGAATACTGCGAATGGCGTAGCGGGCAGCCAGTTGTTGCTCCGCCTCGGTATCAACCTTGACGAACAGCACCCGGGTGCCCCATTCAGCGGCGGCTTTTTCAAACACAGGCGCCATCATGCGACACGGGCCGCACCAGGCCGCCCAGAAATCGACCAGCACCGGCAGATCGGAATTGGCGATAACCCGATCGAACTGCGCCGCTGTCAGGTTGACCGGTTTCCCCGGCAACAACGGCGCCTTGCATTTACCACATTTAGGCCCATCGGCCAGACGTTCCTGCGGTACCCGGTTGACAGCACCACAGGCCGTACATGCCAGGTTCAGCGTCGTCATGCTAGCCCTCCAGCAAGGCATCCAGTTTGCCGGCACGATCCAGCGCCGACAAGTCATCGTAGCCACCCACATGGGTGTCGCCGATATAGATTTGCGGCACGGTACGGCGACCGGTTTTGCTCATCATTTCCACGCGTCGCTCCGGCTGCAGGTCAACGCGGATTTTCTCGATTTCCTCCACCCCTTTGATCAACAGCAGCTTTTCCGCCATGACACAGTAGGGGCACACGCCGGTCGCGTACATCACAACTTTGGCCATTTCACTTCTCCACCGGCAGACTGGCCTGTTCCCAGGCAATGATCCCGCCACGCAGGTTAAACACATTGAAACCCGCCTTGCTCAGCGTGCCACAGGCACTGGCCGAACGGGCGCCGCTGCGGCAGTTGACCACGATCGGGCGATCCTTGAACTTTTCCAGCTCGGACAGACGGCTGGCCAGCTGACTGAGCGGAATATGACGCGCATTGGGGATATGACCGGCGCGGTATTCGTTGTCCTCGCGCACATCCAGTACCAGAGCGTCCTCGCGATTGATTTTTTGTACGGCTTCAGCTGGCTGCACTTCGCCAACCCCGCTGACACGACGGGAAATACTCGGCCATACCAGCATGAACGCGGCAGTCACGGCGATCATGATCAGCCAGAAATTATTTTGCACGAACGACACTTGCTTTTTTCTCCATTAACAATTGTGTTGCATAGGCCGCCAGCGGAGCGAGCGCGGGCTCATCTTTGGCCTGTTCCAGCAGGCGCTCCCGCACGGCCGGCAGATCACGCGGATAGGACACTGACGCCAGTTGCAGCTGACGCTGCGCCTGCGCCTGCTGACCGTTCAAGGCCAGCAGGGCAGCCTGTTCATATACGACCGTATTGGTCGGTGCGAATTCCTCAACGGACTGCATAAATCGAACTTTGGTGCTCACATCCTTGTTTTCAACCTCCATCATGCCGGCATACAGCTGGTCGACATAAGGCGTCAGCAAGGAATTCTCATGCACCCGTCGCAAACCATCGAGGTAGGCTTCGCGCTGCTTAAGGGTGTATGAGGCAATATGATACCGCTTTGCAGTCAGGTCTTCCAAGATGCGCTCGTACATCATCAGATTACCCAGCACCCAAAGCCCTCCCAGCAACGTCAGGGCCAAACCCGCCCGGCTTAGCCCGGTGAGCCGGGGCCGGAACCGCTGCGGATCGCCGTAGCCCACCCAGAACGCCGTGAGACCGAGGAAAAAGGTGTACCACATCGGATACTCGAGCAGGGCGTGAATACCCTCCACAGCCAACAGCATCAGCAACCACAGTCGTGCCGGCGTCCACGGCTGACGCACATAGGCCCACAGCCAGCTGAGCGCTGCGATCACCAGCAGCAGTCCGGCAAAAATGCCCAGCTCGGCCAGCAGCATCAGCACAATGTCGTGTGCGTTGGTGAAATACACCCCGGTTTCCACCCGGTGTCCCACCGTGTCCCCGAGCAGAAAGTGCTGCCAGGCAAACTGGCCGACGCCCGCCCCCAGCCAGGGATGATGCAGAAAAATTTCCTTGCCCACCGTCCACAACTGGGCGCGCGGACTGGCCCCGCCCACCCGGTCGGCAATCTTGTCCTGGATAGTGTAGGACGCCACGCCAGCCCAGTCCGACAGAATACTGCCGAGATATTGCATTAATACGAAACCGGCCAGATAAAACACGGTGATGCCCAGCAAACGGTTACCGTTTTCGCGATCCCGCAGGCGGTAGATGGCCGCCATGATAATGAATGCGGCAATGTAGAACCAGGCTGTGCGCGAAGCGGACAGCCCGATCACAAACAACAGCAGCAGTGCGGCGCCGATCCAGCCCCAGCGCGCCTGAGGGTAACGCAGCCAGAGCCAGGTAACCGCCACCAGGCCAAGCGACGAATAGTTGGCAAAATGATTATGCTGCGCCAGGTTGCCATACACCTCCGGCGCCACTTTACCCATAATCACGCCATTGAACGGGGTGGGGATATGAAAGTGCTGAATCAGCCCGGTCAGCGCCGACACCAGGGTGCCGATGAGCAAGAAGACCGACAACACCGTTGCCAGCCGCTCCTCCGTCACCTGCTGCCGCAAGGTGGCGCCGAGCATCATCAGCAGGGCCGCCCACAACAGGTACAGGGCAAACAGAAAATAGCTTTGCGGATAATTGATCGGATACAGATTCAGTTGCAGCAATACCAGCAGCAGCAGACCGAACGGTAAAACAATGCGGTAGGGCAGTGAAAAATCACGCCACAAGTCACGCTGTAGCACAGGCACCAGAGCAAGCACGCCGAACAGGGCGGCCCACCACTCGCTATGAAAACTGGCTATCGGATAACGGTGACGTGAAACAAGAAAGGGAATAACGGCCAGCAGGCCCACCAGCCACAGACTGAGCGTGGCTGGCGTAAGGGAAGAACGTTTTAGCATGTACCACAGGATTCCGGCACACCGAGTTTTTTCAGAATCTTGTCCAGCGGGCAAAAGTTGGTGAAACCGCTTTGCAGCAGGTTAAAGCCGACAAATGCGGTAAACCACAGCCAGTAATGGCTGACAAACAGCGGACTGCCTTCCACCCCAAGTGCCAGAGACAGCAGCACAAAGAAGCCGGCAACGATTCGAACGATGCGATTGATTGTCATGATTTTTCCTTATGCAAGTGTGAAGCGTCTATTTTCTTGTACATTGCCGCGTAATACAACACCGGAATCACCACCAGGGTGAGCAGGGTGGACACCAGAATACCAAAGATCAGTGAAATAGCCAGTCCGTTGAAGATCGGATCGTCCAGAATAAAGAACGCGCCGAGCATGGCCGCCAGACCAGTAAGAATAATCGGCTTGGCACGGGTTGCACCGGAGCGGATCACGGCTTCGTCAAAGGCAATCCCCTCGGCCACCTGCAGATTGATGAAATCCACCAGCAGGATGGAATTGCGCACGATAATACCCGCCAGCGCGATCATGCCGATCATCGAGGTCGCGGTAAACTGCGCGCCGAGCAGGGCATGGCCGGGCATCACGCCGATAATGGTCAGCGGAATGGGCGCCATGATCACCAGCGGCACCAGATAGGAGCCGAACTGCGCCACCACCAGCAGGTAGATCAGGATCAGACCCACGGCGTAGGCCAGCCCCATGTCGCGGAAGGTTTCGTAAGTCACCTGCCATTCGCCGTCCCACTTGATGCTGTAGTTGCGCCAGGCGGTTTCCGGTTGGGAAATGAAGGTTTCCCCCAGCACCCCGCCCTCGGGCAGCTGCATGTTCTTGGTCCGCTCGCGAATATCAAACATGCCGTACAGCGGGCTATCCAGCTTGCCGGCCATATCACCCTCGACAAACACCACCGGCAGCAGATCCTTGTGGTAAATGGTGTTTTCGCGCTTCACATCGAGCACCTGCAGCACTTCCGACAGCGGAATATCATGCCCGTCGCGCGACTTCACCGTCAGCGACAACAGCGCCTGCAGATCGTTCTTGCGCACATTGTCCAGTTTCAGTCGCACCGGCATTTCGTATTTATTGTTGCCGCTGTGAATCGGCGTCACGTCTTCGCCGCCCAGGCCGATTTTCATCACATCAACAATATCTTTCTGCGCCACGCCCAGCAAAGCCGCTTTCTGCTGCAGCACATGCAGGACAAAGCGCGGCGCGACCGCATCGACGGTATCATCAATGGCGACAATGTCAGGGGTTTTGGCAAACGCCGCTCGCACCTGTTTGGCCACCTGGATCTGCCCGGTGTAATCCGGACCGTACACTTCCGCCACAATTGGCGACAACACCGGCGGCCCCGGCGGCACTTCGACCACCTTCACCGTGGCGCCGTATTTCCTTCCGATAGCCTCGATGGCGGGGCGGACCGACTGGGCAATCTGATGGCTCTTGCGACTGCGCTTGTGCTTGTCGACCAGATTGACCTGGAAGTCGCCCAGCTCGCTGCCCTTGCGCAGGTAATACTGGCGCACCAGACCGTTAAAATTGATGGGCGAGGAAATGCCGACATAGGCCTCATAATCGGTGACTTCGGGCACGGCATCGAGCACCCCGCCGATCTCGTGCATCACCTTGGCCGTCTGTTCCAGCGGCGTGCCAACCGGCATGTTGACCACCACCTGAAACTCGGACTTATTGTCGAATGGCAGCATTTTCAGCACCACCAGCTTCACCACAGCCAGCGAGACAGCCAGCAGAATCGCCAGCAGAATACCCAGCCACAGCTTGCGGCGATTCGAGCGCGCGCGTGAACTGGTGAGGAATGGCGTGAGAATCTTCCGGAAAAACGGCAGCAGCTTGCCGCCGCCTTCGGGCTGCTGATGCCCGCCGCCATGCCCGAGCAGCTTGTAGGCCAGCCAGGGCGTCACGATGAAAGCAATCGCCAGCGACAACAACATACCGATGCTGGCATTGATTGGAATCGGGCTCATGTACGGCCCCATCAACCCGCTGACGAAAGCCATCGGCAGCAGCGCAGCGATCACCGTCAGCGTCGCCAGAATGGTCGGCCCGCCCACCTCATCCACGGCCCGCGGAATGATCGCCAGCAGGCCATCGTGGTCGAGCTGCATGCGACGGTGGATGTTTTCCACCACCACGATGGCATCGTCCACCAGAATACCGATGGAAAATATCAGCGCAAACAGCGATACCCGGTTGAGGGTAAAGCCCCAGGCCCAGGAAGCGAACAGTGTAGCGGCCAGGGTAAGCAGCACCGCCGTGCCGACGATCAGCGCCTCGCGCTTGCCCAGCGCAAACAGCACCAGCACCACCACCGAGGCGGTGGCAAACATGAGCTTGTGAATCAGTTTTTCGGCCTTGTCATTGGCCGTTGCGCCGTAATTGCGGGTCTCCGTCAGCTGCACGCCCTCGGGAATGATCGTGCCGCGCAGTTGCTGCAGACGCTCGGTCACCGCCTCGGCCACCTTCACGGCGTTTTCACCCGGCTTTTTCGAAATCGCCAGCGTTACTGCCGGGAACTCTCCGTGGCCATTCTTGGCCATGTTGCCGCCACCCGCCGGACCCAGCCCCAGCCAGACATAGTGATCCGGCTGATCGGCGCCTTCGCGCACCTCGGCAATGTCATGCATGAACACCGGCCGGCCATCCTGCACACCCACGACCAGATTGCTTACATCGCCCACGCTTTGCAGGTAGCTGCCGGTCTCGACCAGAATTTCTTCCTTGCCGTTAACCAGATTGCCGGACGGTTGCGAAGCATTGGACAACTGCAGCGCGTCACGAATGTCCTGTGCTGTCAGGTGATAGGCCAGCAGACGCTCCGGATCGAGCAACACCTGCACCACCTGATCCGTGCCGCCCACGGTATAGACCTCGCGGGTACCCGGGATGCGCTTGAGATCAACCTCCATGGCATGGGCCACGTGCTGCAGGTCAAATGCAGAGCGGGTCGGATCGACCGTCCACAGGGTCAGCGTCACGATAGGCACATCGTCGATGCCGATCGGTTTGATGATCGGGTCCTGTACGCCGAGACTGGGCGAAACCCAGTCTCGGTTGGCCTGAATGGTATCGTACAGGCGCACCAGCGCCTGAATGCGGTCCTCGCCCACCTTGTACTGTACGGTGAGGACCGCCATTCCCGGCTTGGAGACGGAATAGATGTGGTCAATCCCGGAAATCTGCGACAGCACCTGCTCCGCCGGAGTTGCTACCAGCGACTCGACATCCTTGGCCGAAGCCCCGGGGAAGGGGATATACACATTGGCCATGGTGACGTTGATTTGCGGTTCTTCCTCCCGCGGCGTCACCATGATGGCAAACAGCCCCAGCAGAAACCCCACCAGCGCGATCAGCGGGGTGATCTGGGACGTCAGAAAAGCTTTGGCGATACGTCCGGAAATGCCCATGGACGCTCCTACTCTTTTCCGCTTTTAGCCGGATTTGCCTCTATGCCGGCCTTGACCGGATCAAGCGCAACCTGTTCACCGTCGGCCAGGCCTGCCAGCACCTCAACTTCACCGCTTGCCACCGGCTCACCCAGACGCACCTGACGCAGATGCAAATTGCCCTGCGTATCCACCACGTACACCGCCGTCAGCTCGCTGCGGCGCAAAATGGCGGATGCCGGCACCAGCAGCTTGCGCACCGTGCCGACACTGAACCAGGCACGCGCGCTCATGCCGGGCGCCAGACGCGCGTCCGCCGGCAGATTGATCCGCACGGTGCTGGTGTGCGAGCGCGGATCAAGCGCCGGCAGGATGGTGAAGGACTTGCTGTCAAAGCGTTGCTTGAGGGCGGGAATTTCCACCGTCACATGACTGCCGGCCCGTACCCTGGCCAGCTGATACTGCGGCACTTCCGCAACCACGCGCATGCGGGCCGGATCGAACATGCTGAACAGCGGGGTACCGGGTGAAGCCATATCGCCGACGTCGACCTGGCGCGAGGCAATCTTACCGGAATAAGGCGCCACAATGCGGGAGAAGCCATGCACCGCGGCAGTCTGGCCAACGGCCGCCTGGGCAGCGACAAAATCGGCCCGCGCCTTGTCCACGGCGGCCTGGCTGACAAATTTGCGCTCAAACAGCTGTTTGGTACGCTCGTAATTGAGTCGGGCGTTGTTAAGTTGCGCTTCCGCTCCGGACAAGGCGGCGGCAGACTCGCTCGCATCAATGGTCAGCAGCAGCTGGCCGGACTTAACGGTATCGCCGCTGTCCGCCTTGACCTCGACAACCCGACCAGCCACCTGGCTGGCCAGCACCGACTGACGCACGGCCTCGACCTGCGCCTCGGCTGAAACCGTATCGTCAACATTACGCAGCTGCGCTGTGGCAACCTGCGAAGACTGAGCCTGTGCAGTCAGCGCCAGGGCGCAGAGCATGACTCCTACCAGAATCCGATGATTCACAAGCGTGCCTCCAGTTAGGCGGAATTGTTAGTGAGCGTCTGGAAAATCCGCACCGGACAAGCTGCCCTGGCGGCTGTTTCTGTTCTTAAGTCTAGTTTTATTTTTAATAATTGCACGTAACAGTGCAAAGACGGCCTGACCACAGGCCGTCCGTTTGTCTGTCAGCCTTTGGCAAAGCCGCAGAACACATCACGCATCATACTGATCAGTTTGAGTGTTCGGGTGTCGCCGACGCGGTAAAACACCCGGTTGGCGTCCTTGCGTGTGCGCAGCACGCCTTTGTCGCGCAAAATCGCCAGATGCTGGGAAATATTGCTCTGCGAAGTGCCCACGCGATCAACGATATCCTGCACACTTACTTCACGATCACCCAGCACGCAAAGTATTTTCAGCCGCAAAGGATGGGACATGGCTTTCATGGCACGCGACGCCTGCTCAATGTGCTCGTCCCGATCGATCAGTTCAATTTCATCCAAATCCATAAAGCTCCGTTCCTGTTCATTTGGCCCGCACCGCGGACACGTGTATCCGGAACCCGTTTTCGCAATGTGCACCGGAATAGACCGGCGTGCAACAATTTATTTAAACAGATTCTAAAGCATGTAATGCTTTTATCATCCGCATATATTAAAATAACACCATATTTACAAACAACAGCTTGACACATTTTTTTAAGAAACGATGAAAGTGACTCCTTCGCTGCTGCTTATTCTTGACGGCTTCGGTTGCCGTGAGGACCGCGCCAACAACGCCATTGCCCAGGCGCACAAGCCCAATTGGGATAAATTGTGGGCCAGCTACCCGCATACCACCATTCACGCCTCCGAATCGGCCGTCGGCCTGCCCGCTGACCAGATGGGCAACTCCGAAGTCGGCCACCTCAACATCGGTGCCGGCCGTGTGGTGTATCAGGAATTCACCCGTATCGACCGTGCCATCAGCAGCGGCCAGTTCTTCACCAATCTGGCACTGCAGCAGGCAGTCGCCACCGCCAAGCAGCCGGGCAAGGCCCTGCATATCCTCGGCCTGCTGTCCGACGGCGGCGTCCACAGCCATGAACTGCACATCCACGCCATGCTGGAAATGGCCGCCCGCGAAGGGGTAGAAAATATCTACCTGCACGTTTTCCTGGATGGCCGCGACACGCCGCCCAAAAGCGCGGAAACCTATCTGCGCAGACTGCAGGACAAAATCGACCAGCTCAAAGCCGGTCGCATTGCCAGCATCATCGGCCGTTACTTCGCCATGGACCGCGATCGCCGCTGGCAGCGCGTGCAGGCCGCATACGATCTGATGACCCAGGGCAAGGCGGAATTCACCGCCAGCGACGCCCTGAGCGGCCTGGAAATGGCCTACGAACGTGGCGAGACCGACGAATTCGTCAAGGCGACGGCCATTATTCCGGCTGGCGCCAGCCCGGTGAAAATGAACGACGGCGATGCCATCGTATTCATGAACTTCCGTTCCGACCGTGCCCGCCAGATCAGTCGCACCTTCATTGAAGCGGATTTTGCCGAATTTGAACGCAGCTACATTCCCAAACTGGGCATGTTCTGCACCCTCACCAGCTACAGTGAAGACTTCGATATCCCGGTAGCCTTCCCGCCGGAAAAAATCCGCAACGGCTTCGGCGAATATATTGCCAACTTGGGCCTGCGCCAGCTGCGCATTGCCGAGACGGAGAAGTACCCGCACGTTACCTTCTTCTTCAACGGCGGCGAAGAAGTGGCCTACAACGGTGAAGACCGCATTCTGGTGCCGTCACCGGATGTCGCCACCTATGACATGAAGCCGGAAATGAGCGCCCACGAAGTCACCGACAAGCTGGTGGCGGCCATTGAAAGCGGCAAGTACGACGCCATCATCTGCAATTACGCCAACGCCGACATGGTCGGCCACACCGGCAATCTGGAAGCCGCCACCAAGGCGATCGAAGCGCTCGACAGCTGTGTCGGCCGCGTGGTTGAGGCCATGCAGAAGGCCGGCGGCGAGGTACTGATCACGGCCGATCACGGCAATGCGGAAATGATGCTTGATCTGAGCACCCAGCAGGCCCACACCGCGCACACCCTCAACGTCGTTCCCTTCATCTACGTTGGCCGACCGGCCAAACTGGCGGCCACCGGCGCCCTGGAAGACGTGGCGCCGACCCTGCTGAAGATGATGGGCCTGTCACAACCACCGGAAATGACCGGACACGCGCTGATCGAGTTTGAATAAACCGCCATTCCGCTTTCTTGCACTCTGCAGCCGCCTGACCCTGGCAGGCGTGCTGCTGTGTGCCAACGGTCTGGCCACCGCTGCTAACGAAAAACAGCAGCTCAACTCGGTACGCAACCAGCTGCAAAGCCTGCAAAAAGAAGTCCAGTCGGCCCAGAGCAAACGCGAATCGGCCACCCACTCGCTGCAAGCCTCGGAAAAGGCGATCGACGCGCTCAAGCGCAAGCTGCTCGATCTTGAGCAGCAGCATAACGACACACGCCAGCAGCTCGACAGCCTGGCCCGCCAGCAAACGCAGCTGGGCAAAAACCTGCAGCGCCAGCAGCGCCAGCTCGAACGCCTGCTGGTCGTCGCGCAGCAGCACCCCGCTCCCGCTCCGCTGGCTCTGCTGATTCAGCCGCAGGACCCCAACCAGCTGCAACGCGAACTCTACTGGCTGGGCCAGCTGAGCGAGGCACGCGCCGAGCTGCTGCGCGGCATCCGCGACAATCAGACGCAGCTCAAATCCAACAGCGACAGAATCGCCCAGCAGGAACAGACCCTGCAGCAGATCGTCGCCGCTCGCCAAACCGAAAAACAGCAGCTGGAATCGCAGCAGCAGGCCAAAAAGCAGGCACTCGACCAGCTCAATTCGCAAATCCAGACCAAACAGGAGCAGATCGCCCGCCTCAAGCAGGATGAAGCGCACCTGACCAGCGTTCTGGAAGCACTGCAGCGCGCCAGCCGCAAACGCGCCGAAGAAGCCGCGCGCCAGCGCCGCAAGGAACCAACCGCCCGGGCGATTGTCACACCCCACATTCAGGGACGACTGGGCTCGCCCCTCAAGGGAGAACTGCTGTTCCGCTTTGGCGCCACCCGTCCGGATACCGGCACCGCCTGGAAGGGAATTTTCCTGCGCGCCCCGGCAAACCAGCCGGTGCACGCCGTGGCAGCTGGTCAGGTGGTGTTTGCCGACTGGATGCGCGGATTCGGCAACCTCATTATTATTGATCATGGCAACGGCCTGATGTCGCTATACGGCAACGCCGATTCCCTGCTCAAGCATGTGGGGCAAACCGTCAAACAAGGCGACAACATCGCCCTGACCGGTAACAGCGGTGGCGGGCTGCGCCAGACCGGCCTGTATTTTGAAATCCGCGTGCAGGGCCAGGCCGTCGACCCGTTGCGCTGGATCAGCCTGTAAAGGCAGAGCCGGCAGCTTGCGAAACCGCTTGCAGCCGGATAAAAACCGTTATAATCAATATACTTTCGTTCAAGGGAACAACACCATCATGTCCGGCAAGCTGCAACGCATCCGTCTGATCACTTATGGTGCCGTCATCGGCACGGCGTTTGGAGCCATGCTCACGCTCAACCTGTCGGCCCAGGCGGACAAAACCCCGCCCCTGAACCTGCCGATCACGGAACTGCGCGAGTTCGCCGACATTTTTGGCAAAATCAAGAGCGACTATGTCGAACCGGTGGACGACAAGAAACTCATCACCTCGGCCATCAACGGCATGCTGTCAGGCCTGGACCCGCACTCAGCCTATCTCGACACGGAAGAGTTCCGCGACCTGCAAGTCGGCACCCAGGGTGAATTCGGCGGTCTGGGCATCGAAGTCGGCATGGAAGACGGCTTTATCAAGGTGGTGTCGCCGATTGAAGACACCCCGGCCTACCGCGCCGGCCTGAAAAGCGGCGACCTGATCATCAAGCTGGACGACACCCCGGTGAAAGGCCTGACGCTGAACGACGCGGTCAAGCGCATGCGCGGCAAGCCCAACACCAATATCACCCTGACCATCCTGCGCAAGGGTGTGAACAAGCCGCTGGTTGTTACCCTCACCCGCGCCGTCATCCAGATCAAGAGCGTGAAATACAAGCTGCTGGAAAACGGCTTCGGCTATGTGCGCATCACCCAGTTCCAGGAACATACCGGCGAAGACCTTGCCAATGCGCTGAAATCGCTCTACAAGACCAACGGTTCCGACCTCAAGGGTCTGGTGCTCGATCTGCGCAACGACCCGGGCGGGCTGCTCAATGCCGCCGTTGCAGTATCCAGCGCCTTCCTGCCGCCTGATTCGCTGGTGGTGTACACCGATGGCCGCACCGAAGATGCCAAGATGCGTCTGGCCGCCAATCCGATGTATTACCTGCGCAACGGCGAGAAGGACTACATGGCATCGCTGCCTGCAGCGGTGAAAAAACTGCCGATGGTTGTGCTGGTGAACAGCGGCACGGCGTCTGCCTCGGAAATCGTCTCCGGTGCTCTGCAGGATCACAAACGCGCCGTCATCATGGGCACCCAGACCTTCGGCAAAGGCTCAGTACAGACCGTTCTGCCGCTGGGTAACGGAACCGCGATCAAGCTGACCACCGCCCGTTATTACACGCCGAGCGGTCGCTCCATTCAGGTCAAGGGCATCACCCCGGATATCGTGGTGGAAGACGCCAACGTAGTCGGCAGCGATCCGAACAACCCGCTCAGCCTGCGCGAGGGTGACCTGGAAAACCACCTGCAGAACAACACGTCCGGCGCTGACAGCAAGACGAAGAGCGAGGTCAAGATCATTGCTCCGCCAGCCAAGGACAAAGACAAGAGCAAGGACGACAAGTCCTCCAAGGACAGCAGCACCGACATCGTGTCGAAAAATGATTTCCAGGTTATCCAGGCAGTCAATCTGCTCAAAGGCCTGCAGATCATGCAGCAAAAATAATTTACCTGCTGTTTCACAGTGATACACGGCCTGCCGGCATCGGCAGGCCGTTTTTATTTATACCCCAGGGCGTGTTCTGCCGGCCTACTTTTTTTTGTCACCGGGCAGGACTATACTTTTCTCACTGCCATGGCCAAGACAAAATCACGGAGAGACGCATGGGCAACAGTGACACCTTTAAAGTGCGGGAACTGTACTTTCACAGAACCCCGCCGGGACAAGTCGACGAGGCCTACCGCCTGCTGGAAGGCATCAGCGGACTTGAAGTGACGCGCAGCGCCCGCCCCGACTGCCTGATCATCCGTTACGAAGTTACCGAATACACCCTGGAAGGCCTGGAAAACGCCCTGATCGCCCAGGGGTTCCACCTGAACGCCACTCTCCTGGTCAAGCTTAAACGGACCATGATCTATTACTGCGAAAGCGTGCAACGCTGCAACAGCGATACGCCGCCGCGCCAGACCAAGCAAACCAACTCCATTTACATCAAGGCGTGGGAACAGCATCCGCACGGCGACTCGGACGCCACCCCCAAAGAGTGGCGCGAATACCGCTAAGGAAACGCTGGTTTACTCGTGTTTCCGTGCCGGGCAGATTTTTCGCCCGGCCGCTCAATGATGCAAGCCATTGAAAGCATGAGGCTGTGTGGACAAGCGTCGCGCCGCCGCCTTGCCCGGACAACGGGCAGCAGAAGCAGGTAAAATAGGTGCATGGACGATAACCAGTTACTGCGCTACAGCCGCCACATTTTGCTTGAAGAAGTCGGCATCGACGGACAAACCGCCTTTTTGCACGCCCGCGCACTGATTGTCGGCGCCGGCGGGCTGGGATCTCCTGCCGCGCTGTATCTTGCTGCCGCGGGCGTCGGGCGGATCACCCTGGCCGACCCGGACACGGTGGAACTGTCCAACCTGCAACGACAGATCGCCCACAGCATGGACTGGCTGCACGTCAATAAAGCCGTCTCCGCCCGCAATGCACTCTACGGCATCAACCCCGACACCCAGGTTGAGGTAATCACCGAGCGCCTGGAGGGTGAGGCGCTGGAGCACGCTGTGGCGCACGCCGACATTGTGCTCGATTGCAGCGACAACTTTGCCACCCGCCACGCCATCAACCGGGCGTGCGTGGCGCACAAAGTGCCGCTGGTCTCCGGCGCCGCCATCCGCTTTGACGGACAGGTCAGCGTATTCGATGCACGCAATCCTGCCAGCCCCTGCTATCACTGCCTGTTTCCGGAAAGTGCCCAGGAAGAAACCCTGCGCTGCAGTGAAGCCGGCGTCTTCGCACCGCTTACCGGCATTGTCGGCACCCTGCAGGCGGCGGAAACACTCAAGCTGCTGGGCGGATTTGGTACGCCGCTG
>JAJZTZ010000150.1 GCA_021847305.1 Pseudomonadota bacterium
AACCGCGAACTGCGTGAGCGCTTCTACCGTGCCCACGTCACCCGCGCCTCGGAATTCGGCGCGGCAGAACTGGACAACACCCCGCTGATCAAGCAGTTGCTCGAACTGCGTCAGGAGGCTGCGCACATGCTCGGATACGCCAACTATGCCGAAGTGTCGCTGGCGAGCAAAATGGCCACTACCCCGGCACAGGTGCTCGGCTTCCTGCGCGAGCTGGCCGCCAAATCGAAACCCTATGCGGAAAAGGACCTGCAGGAACTGCGCGATTTTGCCGCCCGGGAACTGGGCCTGCCGGACCTGCAGGCCTGGGACATGAGCTATGCCAGCGAAAAACTGCGCGAAGCCCGTTATGCCTACTCCGATCAGGAAGTGAAACAGTACTTCCCGGAAGACCAGGTGCTACCCGGTATGTTCAAGGTGGTGGAAACCCTCTACGGCCTGCACATCCGCAAAAGCCATGCCCCCACCTGGCATGAATCGGTCAGCTTCTACGACATTACCGACCAGAGCGGTGCGCTCATCGGCCAGTTCTACCTCGACCTCTACGCCCGCAACACCAAGCGCGGCGGCGCCTGGATGGACGACGCCATCACCCGGCGCAAAAAAGGCGACAGCCTGCAGACGCCGGTAGCCTACCTCAATTGCAATTTCTCCGCGCCGGTAGGCAACAAACCGGCACTGTTCACCCACGATGAAGTCATCACCCTGTTTCACGAATTCGGCCACGGCCTGCACCACCTGCTGACCCGGGTGGAAGAACTGGGCGTATCCGGCATCAACGGCGTGGAGTGGGATGCGGTGGAACTGCCGTCGCAGTTCATGGAAAATTTCTGCTGGGAATGGCAGGTGGTGCGCCACATGACCCGCCACGTCGACAGCGGCGCGCCTCTGCCAAAAGAACTGTTCGACAAGATGCTGGCCGCCAAGAACTACCACAGCGGCATGATGATGGTGCGGCAGATCGAATTCTCGCTATTCGACATGCACCTGCATTATGATCTCGACCCGGCCAAAGAAACCGCACTGGAACGGCTGCAGCAAATCCGCAGCGAAGTGGCCGTGGTGATTCCGCCCGAGTACAACCGCTTCCCCAACAACTTCTCGCACATCTTTGCCGGCGGTTATGCGGCAGGCTATTACAGCTACAAGTGGGCCGAAGTGCTGTCCGCCGACGCCTATGCCCTGTTCGAGGAAAACGGCGTACTCAACGAAGAAGTGGGGCACAAATTCTGGAGCGAGATTCTCGCCGTGGGCGGTTCGCGCCCGGCACTGGAGTCGTTTACCGCCTTCCGCGGCCGCGAGCCCAATGTCGATGCCCTGTTGCGTCACAACGGCCTGAACTGACCGACAGGCACGCCTCGACACCACCGCAGGAGAAGCCCATGCGCCTGACACACCGCCTAGCCCTTGCAGCGTTGCTGCTCGGCAACCTGCCGGCCGGATGGGCCGCCGAGCCCGTCACGCCACCGCAGCTGACCCTGCAGGCCAGCGCATCCGAGGAAGTCCGCCAGGATCTTGCCTTCGCCCGCTTGCAAATCATCAGCGAAGGCACCGATGCCAATACCGTCATGCAGGATGCCAACCGCAAGCTCAACGCCGTACTCAAGCAGCTGAAACAGTACCCGGCCCTTGAAGTGCACAACGACGGCTACACCACCCAGCCGCGCTACCAGCGCGACCAGAGCATTCGCGGCTGGCAAGTCACCGCCGGGGTCCAGATAAAGACCCGCGACAGCGCTCAGCTGACGCAGGCCATCGCCCAGCTCGGCACTCAGGCCAGCCTGAACGGCCTGTGGTTTGACCTGGCAACGGAAACCCGCAAGAAAGTGGAAAAAACCCTGTTGCAACAGGCCATCAGCAATCTGCAGGACAAAGCGACACTTGCAGCACAGGCAGCGGGTTTCAAGCGTACCGAACTGCGCGAGCTCAACATCGGCGAGACGGCCGCACCGGGGCCGCGTCCCTTCCTGGCACGCTCAGCCATGGCCATGAGTGAAGCCGCTGCCGGCCCCGATATCGAGGCCGGCAGTCAGCGCGTGGAAGTGACCGTCAGCGCCAGTCTGTGGCTGTATAAATAGCCGACCAATCGGGCTTTTATTCCAGCCCCAGCTCCTGGATCTTGCGCGTCAGGGTATTACGGCCCCAGCCCAGGCATTGGGCGGCTTCGATGCGCCGGCCACCGGTGTGCTCCAGCGCCACCTGGATCAGGACCGTTTCGTATTCGCGTGTCAGCTCATCACTCACCGCCGTCTCGTTGCGATCCAGCCGTGCGCGCACCTCGGTCGCCAGCGCAGTACGCCAGTCACCGCCACCCGCGGTCTGCGCCCCGGTCGGCTCAGCCGTTCGCTTTTGCTGCAATAAATCGGGCGGCAGGTCAGCGACCTCAATCATTTGCGCCGGTGCCATCACCGTCAGCCAGCGGCAGACATTTTCCAGCTGGCGCACGTTGCCACTCCACGGCAGCGTCTGCAGGTAAGCCAGAGCCTCCTCGGACAGACGTTTGGGCTCGCCCCCCAGTTCCAGCGCGCTCTGCGCCAGGAAATGGCGTGCCAGCAAGGGAATATCCTCAGGCCGCTCACGCAGGCTCGGCAAGCGCAGCCGGATCACATTCAAGCGGTGATACAGATCCTCACGGAACAACCCTTCCTTGACGCGCGTCTCCAAATCCTGATGGGTGGCGGCAATGACCCGCACATTGACCTTGACCGGCTGATGTCCGCCGACGCGGTAGAACTGACCATCCGACAGCACCCGCAGCAGACGCGTCTGCAATTCGGCCGGCATGTCGCCAATCTCATCGAGGAACAGGGTACCGCCATCGGCCTGTTCAAAGCGGCCGCGGCGCAGAGTCTGCGCCCCAGTAAATGCGCCGCGCTCGTGGCCGAACAATTCGGACTCAAGCAAATCTTTCGGTATCGCTGCGGTATTCAGGGCAATGAACGGCTTACCGGCACGCAGGCTGTGGCGGTGCAGTGCGTGTGCGACCAGCTCCTTACCCGCCCCCGACTCGCCGGTAATCAGCACTGTGGCGTGCGACTGCGACAACCGGCCGATGGCGCGAAAGATCTCCTGCATGGCCGGAGCGTGGCCGATAATATCCGACAGGCTTTCATCGCTAGCCGCCTCGGGATCGCCGCGCACGCTCTCAGCCAGCGCACGGCGGACCAGTTCGATGGCATGGTCCACATCGAACGGTTTCGGCAGGTATTCAAACGCGCCGCCCTGGAAAGCTGCCACGGCACTGTCCAGATCGGAATAAGCCGTCATGATGATGACGGGCACCTTGGGGTGCTGTTCCTTCATCTGCTGCAGCAGATCCAGACCCGACTCACCGGGCATGCGGATATCGCTGACGATCACTTGCGGCTCCGACTTGCCCAGCGCCTGCTGTGCCGCTTCCGCCGAAGCGAACGACTCAAACGCGATGCCTTCGCGGGTCAGCGCCTTTTCAAACACCCAACGAATCGAGCGATCATCATCAATAATCCAAACTGGTTTCATGGCAGAACCTGCAGTGTGTTATTTACTCTTTGCACTGTACCGCCCGGGCAGCCCAGCACGCTTCAATTATTTACCTGATTTTGCGGAAAACCGTCATGGCTTCGGTTACCTTCTGCCTGCCGGCACCTCTCGCTCCCGCTCAAACGGAAACAACAGGGTAAAGCAGGTTCGTCCCGGCTCGCTTTCGCACTCGATGGAACCCTGGTGCTGCTGCACATAAGCCTGAGCAAGAGTCAGGCCAAGTCCGGTGCCTTCCGGCCGACCGGTTACCAGCGGATAGAAAATCTGTTCCTTGATCTCTTCCGGTATACCCGGCCCATTGTCGATAATCTGCACCTGCAGGGCCTTTTTATGCAGCTTGCGCGACAACGTTACATGCCGGACCACACGCGTGCGCAACACGACCAGACCCTGGCCGTGCATCGCCTGCACGGCATTGCGGACGATATTCAGTACCACCTGAATCAGCTGCTCGACGTCCCCCTCCAGTTCCGGCAGGCTGGTGTCGTAATCGCGGCGGATGATCAGGCCGGCAGGATGTTCAGCCAGGATGATGCTGCGCACCCGCTCAAGCACTTCGTGGATATTAAGGTGCACCAGTCGCTGCATGCGATGCGGCGTCAGCAGACGGTCCATCAGCGACTGCAGGCGGTCGGCTTCCTGGATGATGACCTTGGTGTACTCAAACAGCTCCGGCCGCCCCAGCTCATGCTGCAGCAACTGTGCTGCGCCGCGAATGCCGCCGAGCGGATTCTTGATCTCGTGCGCCAGATTGCGCATCAGCTCCTTGTTGGCCTGCTGCTGCAACAGCATGCGCTCTTCCCGGGCAATCTTCACCTGCTGGTCGATCTGGCGGAACTCCAGCACCCAGCCCTCGCTACCCGGCTCATCCACCGGCGTCACCGTAACGCTAACAAGTGCATGGTTATGCTGGGTATCAATGCTGATTTCGTGTTCGGTAAAACTGGCATCCCGGGCACTGGCGCTGGCAAGCGCCTCCAGCAGGGCAGGAGAATGGGGGAACAGCGACTCCAGCAACATTCCATGGGCTGTTGTAGCACTGACACCCAGCAGGTTTTCGGCTGCGGGGTTGAGGTAGGTGACACGACGCCCGCTATCGAGCGTCATGACGGCTGTCGCCAGCCATTCGAGCGGAGAATTCATAGCCCGCTATAGAAAGCAATAATCAGGCCAAAGACAGGCTCACACGCAATGCAGCAGCCTGCCCGACCACACCAAGACGCGCCAGCGCGCCCTAGTTAAGCCCGCCCAGTTCCTTCTGCAAGGCCTGGACATTTTTTTCATGCAAGGTCACTTCGTCCTGCAGACCCTGCACACGATCGAGATACTTCTGGTAATTGCGCTCATTACCCAGGCGCACCGCTTTGCCCTCTTCAAGATTTTTCTTGGCATCAGCCAGGCGCTGCTGCTCGGCAGTCAGCTCATCCTGCAGCAACTTCTTACGCAGGTCGTCGCGTTTCTTCTGCTCGTCTTCATTGACGCGCGGGAAATCCGACGGCGGCGGCGCATTCTTGGCCCGGGATGACGGCACCGTGTTCACGGTAGTCGGCCCCAGATCGAGCTTTTTGGCGCCCTTG
>JAJZTZ010000151.1 GCA_021847305.1 Pseudomonadota bacterium
GTCTTCTTCGCGTACCAGGCTTGCCAGCCGTTCGGCGACCTCCACCAGTAGCTGATCGCCCACCTGATGTCCCAGTGAGTCATTGACGTTCTTGAAGCGGTCCAGGTCAAGGAACAGCAGGGCGATCTGGTGCGGATTGCGCTGTGCCAGGGTAATGGCAAAGTCGATGCGTTCGTTCAGCAGGGCGCGGTTGGGTAGTCCGGTCAGCGCGTCAAAATGGGCCAGGTGGCGAATGTGTTCTTCCGCTTGCTTATGCTGGGTGATGTCGCTGGACAGGCCGATGTAATGGGTGAGCGTGCCGTTTTTATCCGTGACGGCGCTGATGGACAACCATTCCGGGAAGATCTCGCCGTTTTTGCGCCGGTTCCATATTTCACCTTGCCAGTGTCCCTGCTGGGTAATTTGCTGCCAGATGGTACGGTAAAAATCTTCGTTGTGCCTCCCGGACTTGAGGATACTCGGCTTGCGTCCGATCAGTTCTTCGTGGCTGTAGCCGGTAATGTCGCACAACGCGCGATTGACTGAAATGATGTTGCAGTCGCGATCACAAATAATGATCCCTTCGCTGCCTTGTTCAAACACTTTGGCATTAAGCTCCATTTCCGCCTGAATGCGCTTGCGTTCGGTGATGTCGTTGATGGCGGCAAAGATCACCGGTTCCTTGTCGAATTCGATGACCGCCGCGGACAGCAGTGCCCAGAACGGACGGCTCAGGGCATCGAGCATCTGGATCTCGACATCAAAGATGCTGCCCTCCTTGAGCAACTGGGCCAGCATCGCGTCCCGTTCTCCCGGGTCGTGGTAAAACCGGCTGGCTGGGAGGCCGATGCCTTTTTCCCGTGTCAGGCCGAATTGCGTTTCCGCGCGATGGTTGCCGTACACCAGAATGCCGTCACGCAGGCGGGTGAGAACGACCGGGAACGGCGCATATTCAAGCAGCGAACGGTAACGTGCTTCACTTTCCTGCAGGGCGTGTTTGGCATTGCTCTGTTCTGTGATGTCGCGGACCACGCTGATGCACTGCTGGCTATCGTCCAGATAACACAGCCGTGCTTCAAAGCGATGCAGGCCATCCGGCAAGTGCAGGTCGTACTCCATGTTAACCAGCCGGTTATCGGCGTTGAGCGAGGCGATCTGTCGCTCGAATTCTTTACCCAGATTGGCGGGCAGCACATCCTGCATGCGTTTGCCGAGGAAAACGTCAGCTGGGACATATAAATTGGACTCGTGTTGGGCACGGTAATCGCGAATGGTGCCGTCGGCATCCATAAGGAAAAATAGGTCCGGAATAGCCTGGAACACCGATTCGAGCAGCAGGTCGCCGCGCCGCGCATTCAGCTCGGCCTGTTTGCGTGTGCTGATATCCTGGATAGCACCTTCCAGGCGGACAACCTTGCCGTTTTCCACTACCGGCTGGCCGATTGTGCGTATCCATTTGCGCACGCCTTTTGCCGTGGTCATCTCCAGCTCCAGGTCGTACGGTTCGGCGTGTTCGATGGCGGCTTTAATGGCCAGTTCAACGGCAACGCGCGATGGCTCATCGTAGAATGACAGCCCTTGCGCAACAGTAACTGCGTCGGATGGATCGAGGTCGTGAATCCGGGCGGTTTCGTCGGTCCAGCTGCCGGCCATGCGCGTCACATCGAATTCCCAGCCACCGACCTGAGCCATCTGCCCGGTCCGGTCGAGCAATTCCTTTTGCTGGCGTAACTGGTCCTGGTCTTTTGCCCGGGCGGTGATGTCACGGGCAATTCCCAGTACCCCGATTAATTCGCCGGAAGGCCCATACATGGGTGTTTTCAGCGTTTCGACCAGAATCTGCTGGCCGTTTGCACGCAGGGTGATCCATTCTTCATTGGAAGTGGGTTTGCCTTTGGCGATGGCGATCTGATCATTTTGCCGGAAAGAGGCGGCCTGTTCTGCTGAGACGAAATCATAATCGGTCTTGCCGACAATCTCTTTTTCCGCGTGACCGAGGAAATGTTCGAAACCGGGGTTGCAGGCGAGATAAACGCCATGTTCATTCTTTAGCCAGATCGGGTCGGGAATGGTGGCCAGCAGCGTACTTAGCAGGGTGTTTGCCTGAGTCAGTCGTTTGCGGTTGCGGAAGGTCAGATAGATGGCGCTAACGGCTCCCAGGCCGAGCAATCCGCCTGCCAGACGGATCAGCCATACTGTCGGCTGAGAGCTTTTGCCCCAGCCGTCAGCCGGGACGGCAGCGATTTCCCAGCTGCTGCCATCCGGCAGGGCGAGAGTCTGGATCACCGGTTTGCTGGCAAAAACATCCGCCGAGCCGAAAAACACTCGCCCGCGTCGCTCGCCTTCGAGAACCAGTCGAATGGCCAGACGTAAACCGGGTTCAGGATCTTGCAGTCCGGAGCGCTGGTAGAAGGCTTTGGCATCGATTACGGCAGAAACCAGGCCCCAGTGTCGCGGAGGCTGTGTCGGGTCGTGGGCGGGGATCAGCACCGGTTCACGTACAATAATGCCCGTACCGCCCTGAACCAGTCTCATGGGACCGGTAATGACAGCGTGCCCGCTTTGCATGGCATGCAAAGCGGCATCCCGCTGGTTCGGATGAGCGCGATAATTCAGCCCCACGGCCGACTCATTGCCTTTCAGCGGATACATCAGCGATACCACCAGGTCGGGGGCACCGCTCAGGTTGCGCAGGGTACCGCTGGGGGTAATCAGTCCGCGGGCTATGCGGGCGAAGTCATCCTGCTGGATGTCGGGTTTTTCGGCAATGACAGCAGCCAGTCCATGCAACAACGACAGATCCGCATTGAACGAGTCTTCCAGTCGGCCACGCAGGTTAGACAGGCTGCGGGTCAGCCGTGCCTGTTCGGATTCAAGTGTTGCCTGTTTGGCGTAATATTCGACCACTTGCTCGGTCAGGAATACCAATGCCACGGCCAACAGGGCGTAGGCAAGCGGCTTAAACCGTTCCTTTGCGGGTACGAAGTGCGTGGTGCTTTTCTCGCCGCTTATCGGCATCAATATCCTCCACCCTCGTTTGTGTCGGGCACGGGGCTAAAGAAACCCTGATAGGGACTATTTTATAAATTATCGATTGTGTAGTACGAGAAGTGTATCCATTAAACACCATTCCCTGTCTAAAGAATAGACTGGGAACTGTTCAATGCAATATTGGTGAGAACTGCCTGTCTGTTGAGTGGGATGGCGCATAAGCATCCCACTCGGTTACGGCAGCTTGATCAGTGATTGCGGCCGCCGCTGCGATGTGTGGCGGGTTTGCCGGCGCTGGCGTTGCCCGGTTTACGCTGACCGCTGCCACTGCCGGGGCGGGATGAACGGTTTGCTGTTGACCCGCCGGGGCGGCCGCCCGTAGCGCCACCGGGCTGGCGCGGTTTGCCCTGGCCGGGCTGACCCGGACGGCCAGACTGGCCGGAACGACCCGGCTGGCCGCCGCGCGGGCCGCGATTGCCGTCGCCTTCGCGCGGTTCGCGCATGCGAATCGGCTCGGCTTTGATGCGCGGATCGGGAGCAAAGCCGGGTACGATTTCTTTCGGCAGTTCGCGTTTGATCAGGCGTTCGATGTCCTTCAGCAGCTTCTGCTCGTCGATGCACACCAGCGATACGGCTTCGCCGTTGGCGCCGGCACGACCGGTACGGCCGATGCGGTGGACGTAATCTTCCGGCACGTTGGGCAGTTCGAAGTTGACCACATGAGGCAGTTCGCTGATGTCGATGCCGCGGGCGGCAATGTCGGTCGCCACCAGCACCTGCAGTTCACCGCTTTTGAACTCTTTCAGCGCACGGGTACGGGCCGACTGGCTCTTGTTGCCGTGGATCGCCATGGCGGAAATGCCATCCTTGTTCAGCTGATCGGACAGGCGGTTGGCGCCGTGTTTGGTACGGGTGAATACCAGCACCTGGAACCACTGCTTTTCCTTGATCAGGTGGGCCAGCAGTTCACGTTTGCGCTCGCGGTCTACCGGCAGGACTTTCTGCGCGATGGTGTCGGCGGTGGCATTGCGGCGCGCCACTTCTACCAGCTTGGGGTTTTTCAGAATGCCTTCGGCCAGTTCCTTGATCTCGTCGGAGAAGGTGGCGGAAAACAGCAGGTTCTGCCGCTGTTTCGGCAGCAGCGCCAGCACCTTTTTGATGTCGCGAATAAAGCCCATGTCCAGCATGCGGTCGGCTTCGTCCAGCACCAGAATCTGCACTTTGGACAGGTCAAGCGAGCCTTGCTGTACGTGATCCAGCAGACGGCCCGGGGTGGCGACCAGAATGTCCACGCGGCTGCGCAGGCGGGTGATCTGCGGATTGATGTTAACGCCGCCGAACATTACCATGGAGCTGAGTTTCAGGTATTTGCCGTATTCACGCACGGATTCTTCCACCTGTGCCGCCAGTTCGCGGGTGGGGGTGAGAATCAGCGCACGGATGGGCGGGCGGCCTTCCGACGGGCCTTTGACGGATTTATCCGACAGACGGTGCAGAATCGGCAGTACAAAACCGGCGGTTTTGCCCGTGCCGGTTTGCGCGCCGGCCATCAGGTCACCGCCTTGCAGCACCACCGGAATGGCCTGCTGCTGAATGGGGGTAGGGTTGTCGTAACCGCGTTCAGTAACAGCACGGACGATTTCTTCGGACAGGCCGAGGGAGCTGAATAACATGAGTAAGCCTTGGAAATACGATGGCCTGTCGCGTATCGGACAACGCGCCAGTCTCAGGCGGGAATCGGGGTATAGAAAGAAAAAGCGCGGCCAGACTGGAAGGGCCGCGCTGTATCGCTGCGCATTATGCGCTTTGTCAGTTAAAAAAGATAGGATTGCGGCAAGCAATGAATCCGGAAGTGCCGATTTTAGGATTTAGGTTGTTCGTGGTTGGTGCTGTTTGGTCTGCCGGTAAACAGGTGTGGGTTGGCCGGGGGCGCCCGGCAGCGCCTCCCTTTTCTTGTTTGGCCAAAAGAAAGAAGGCAAAGAAAACGCCACCCTGAATTTGTCGACATCCCCTCGCGGCTGAATGTCTGGCGGGTGGCGAGTAAACTCGCCCTGGCGGGGCACACACAACGTGCCCCACTGCGGAACTCGAACAGAACTTGCCGTA
>JAJZTZ010000152.1 GCA_021847305.1 Pseudomonadota bacterium
TGCCGAAGCCGAGCCTGAACCGTTTACCCCGCCCACACGGCTCGCTCTGGGCACCACACAACCCAGTGACAGCCTCTGCCCGCCGATCTGCCTGTGGCGTTGCAACGCAGAAACACAAATAGGCGATCGTGAACGCTGGTTCACTGCTGGGCAGGTACTGCCTCCGGTGCTGGTAGAGCAGGCTAAAAACGGCATAACAGGCCGCCTCTTTAAACAAACGCAAAACATCCTCGCCGCCACGCAGTGGACTCTCATCGCTTACCCGGACGACACCGCCTGATGTTCCGCCACCCGCACCATGAAATAAACCCGGCTCCCTTTTATGGGTCGCCGAGCGGCGGGCTGTATGGCGGGGGCTTACGGCGAGTCCTGTTCGCGTTCCGCAGTGGGGCACGCCGTGTGTGCCCCGCCAGGGCGAGTTTACTCGCCACCCGCCAGAAAGCCCGCCGCGAGGGGAGGCCGACAAGGTTAGGGAATCGCTTTCAATAACTGACGTCATTGAGCGGTCGGTCGAAAAAACTGCCTCTCGGCACGGAAACACGATTAAACCAGCATCTCCCTAAGCAACTGTTAAGTCTGGGTTAATTCTGCCTGTGCAACACTTGCCGCCACTCCCTCATACGGCCATTGACTGCGATGTACAGCACACCAGACACCAGACACCTGCACGCCGCAGCCACACCAGGCGGCATCGTGCTGTACAGCGCCAGCCAGCAGCAATGTGAACGCGATCTTGAGCTTACCCTGCACTATCTGGACAGCCTGGGACTGCGCGATATCGTTCGCATCGCAGCGCATTCGGCTGCCGGCCGCCACGGCAACCGCCTGTGTCTGGCGGCGACCTACGCCCAGTGGTGCGCGCCCGGCTACAACACGCTGCAGCTGTGCCACCAGCTTGATCTGGACCCGCACGCCATGCCGCAGGACCGGCAAAGGGAAATCCTCCTGGCCATGCTGCTGGGACCGGTGACATTCGAGTTTCCCAGCCATGCCGAACTGATGTCCGCTGTACGCATGCGCCAGCACATCGTCGAAGCCGGCTATAAAACGTCAATGGATTTTCATACGGAAGAGGCCGACCGGCCGACGGAGTACTGGAGCTACAGCGAAGACACCGGTTTTATCCTCAAGCCGGGCAAATCCCTGATTACGGCACTGCAAATGGCCACCCAGCCGGAACATTCCGGCCGGCTGTATGCGTTTTCCTGCTACCGCGCCACCGAATATGTCATCCTGCTCGGCGTGGCGCAGGAACTGGCCATAAGCAACCCCTCCCTGTTCAGCCGCCTGCAGGACCAGTGGCAAGCACGTGCCATCATGTCAGGCAAATTCCACGACACCTTCCTGCGCGAATACGGCAGCATGGAGCAGCCCTTGCCGCCGCACTACTATGTACCGGGCGACCGCCTGTGGTTCCGCAACCCGGACGAGCCCTCCTCCGACGTCACCGGCTATGAAGGCTCGTGGGTGTTGTATCTGGGCAATGGCGAATTCACCAATTTCTGGCAGCACGGCAAGCCGTATTCGCTTACCCGCAAATGTGTGGAGATTTACCACTGGCGCAACGGTACCTGGCGCGACAGCACCGGCACCCTGCAAATGAATGAAGACATCGTCAACGAGCTGACCGAGCGCGACCTGAATGACCCGCAGGCCACCGCGCGCATTCTGGAGTGCATGATGCGCTACCGCGATCCGTCCGGCACTTACCGCGACGGCGGCTGCATCGACACCACCCGCGAGCAGCCGCGCTGGGTCCATCCGGAAACCAGCGACCTGCTGCTGCCTTAAGGAAACGCCGATTAGGGCGTGTTAACACGCCCTAATCGTGTTTCCGAGCCGGGCAGATTTTTTGCCCGGCCGCTCAAGCACGCAACTGAGTGAAAACGTGCAGCTGTGCCGGCATGCAGCGCGCTAACGCCGCGGGCTTATTGCCGCACAGGCGGCACATGTCCGGCACAAAACCGGGCGACCTCCGTGAGCACCCGCTGCACCGCACGGTTTGCCGCCACCACGCCGCCATAGGGATCGTCACTGGCGGCGACTTCCACCGCGTCGAACTCGCGTGTTGCCAGTACTTTTCCGGCCGGCACATCAACCAGCTGCGCCCGCAAGGTGAAGTGCACCCGGCTCGGTTGTGTCAGAAACTCCTGCTGCAGCCGCACAACTTCGGTTTCCAGCCGCAGATCACCACGGATGCGGCTGGGTCCCTGGATAACCGTGGAAAAACCGCCTTCGCTTTCCAGTGCGCGCACCAGCAGCGGTGTCAGCATTTTACCCGGCGTATCCACCCATTTATTGCGGGCGAAATACTCCAGCTTGTGCGGCGTGCTCACATACCCCATGCGCGCCGTAGCAAACCCCGCCGCCTCGCGCGGGCTGGTCACCAGCAATGTCGCGGCCTGCGCCGGAGGCTTAACCGCCGGCGCAAAGGTCGCGTCGAGCATATAACTGTTCACCGTTTCGCTGCGCTGCTGCAGGGAACCGCACCCGGCCAGACTCAGCAACAGCAGCATTGCCGCAGCCATTCGCCCACTTCGCATCCTCATCCCCCTTACTCCCCCGGCCCGGCCGGCGCAGGTTGCCGGCCAAACAGCAATGCATTCGGATGACGCGACAGCTCTTCGCTCAGCCCCTGCATCTCGCCCAGCGTCTGCGTCAGTTGCGGCAGCACTTCCTCATTCAAGCGGTTCACGCTGTCATCCGCCTTATCCATGGTGCGGTTCACTGCCGCTGTCGAGCGCGATACATCCTTGCCCATCTGTCCCAGCGCCTGCGCGCTTGTCTGCATCTGCCCGATCAGGTCATGCAGCTCGGCGCTGGCTTTGGCGCTGTTTTCAGTCGTACGCGCCATGGCCTGCAGACTGGTCGCGATATCAGTCTTGTGCGCCACCAGGGTATCCGACAGGACAGCCATGTCAGCCAGGGTTTTCTTCAGCGACTTGCGGTTGTCTGCATCCATGACTGCATCCAGGCTGTTGGACACGTGATTCAGCGTGGTCAGCAGGTCGGTAACGGCCGTGTCCAGGCGCACCAGCAAAGATGGCTTGGTCTGAATAACCGGATAGGTATCGCCGTTTTCCGCCTTCAGGGCGGGGGCCTCACGCGTGCCCCCTTCCAGTTCGATATACGCCACACCGGTCAGCCCCTGCACCCGCAATACGGCAACTGTGTCGACTTTAATCGGTGTGCCGCGCTCGATTTGCAGCTCCAGCCGCACGCGCTCGCCGTGATCCAGCGACAGGCGTTTTACCCGCCCCACCTCCACGCCACGGTACTTCACCGGCGCCTCGTAATTGAGCCCGGAGACCGACTCACTCATGTAAGCCAGGTAAGTGTCATAGGTTTTGCGATTAAAGCCGCCCGCGCTCAGCCACAGCACCGCCGCCACCAGCGCCGTGCCGAGCAACAGCACAAACAGCCCCACCCACGTGTAATTTACCTTTGATTCCATTGCTGTTCCCACGCCGCGCGCCCACGCGGGCCGTAAAAATATTCCCGCACCAGCGGGTGCTCCGATTGCGACAACTCGTCCATGGTGCCGATCCCCAGCACGCGATTTTCGCCCAGCACCGCCACCCGATTGGCCGCACGCCATAACAGATCCAGATCGTGCGTCACCATCAGAATGGTCAGCCCGAGCGATTCGCGCAAGCCCGTCACCAACTCATCAAAACCGCTGGCGCTGAGCGGATCGAGGCCGGCAGTCGGCTCATCCAGAAACACCAGTTCAGGATCGAGCGCCAGCGCCCGCGCCAGGGCGGCGCGCTTGCGCATGCCGCCGGACAGTTCATTCGGATATTTACTCGCCGCATCGGGCGACAGGCCGGCCAGCTGGATCTTGAGCATGGCCAGCTCGTCGACCAGCCGTTCATCCAGCCGGGCATGCTCACGCAAGGGCAGCCCGACATTTTCCAGCACCGTAAGCGCGCTGAACAACGCCCCGCGCTCGAACATTACCCCCCAGCGCCGCCGCAAAGCCAGCGATGCCTCGTCATCCAGCCCCACCACCTCTTCGCCGAACACCCGGATCGAACCCGACTGCGGCGTCTGCAGCGCAATCATTTCCCGCAGCAGGGTCGATTTGCCGCAGCCGCTGCTGCCCACCAGCGCAAAAATTTCCCCCTGCCGTACGCTCAGACTCACATGATCGTGCACCACCTTGTCGCCAAAGCGGGTACAGACATCCTGCACTTCAATCACCAGCGGTGCGGCGCTCATAATTTCAACCGGCTGAAGACGATGGAGAAAAATGCATCAACCAGGATCACCAGGAAAATCGCCTGTACCACCGACACGGTGGTTTGCCGCCCCACGCTATCCGCGCTGCCCTCTACCCGGAATCCCTGAAAGCAGCCCACCAGCGCCACAATCATGGCAAACATCAGCGACTTGCCGATCCCCACCAGAAACGACGACAGCGAGATGGCCCGATCAAGGCGATCGAGAAAATCATGAAAGTTGATGCCCAGTTGCAGCTTTGCCAGCATCATGCCACCCAGCACGCCCAGAATATCGGCGTAAACCGTCAGCAAGGGCAGCGCAATCGCCAGAGCAAACAGCTTGGGCAGCACCAGCAAGTCCATCGGCGCAATGCCGATGGTACGCATTGCATCAATTTCCTCGGTGACCTTCATGGTGCCGATCTGGGCCGTAAATGCCGAACCGGAACGCCCGGCGACGATAATGGCGGTAAGCAACGGCCCCATTTCCCGCAGCATGGTCAGGCCGACCAGATCGGCCACAAAGATATTGGCGCCGTAGCGCACCAGCTGATCGGCCCCCTGATACGACACCACCACGCCCATCAGAAACGACAGCAAGCCGACAATCGGCAACGCTTCAAAGCCGGTCAGCTGAATATTGTGCAACAGCGGCAGGAAGCGCAAACGCGACGGCTGGCGTAGCAGGCGCAGCAACGCCAGCGCCGTTTCACCAACAAAAGCCAGCATGGCGACCACCTGCTCCAGATGGCCGACAAAACCGCGTCCCAGCTGCTCCAGCCACGCCATCGGCGCGGCTTTCGCCACGCCCCCATCCTTGGCGCGCACCATCGC
>JAJZTZ010000153.1 GCA_021847305.1 Pseudomonadota bacterium
GTAAAGAGCTTGCCGATCTGCTTCTGCGCGGCTGACGGCAGCGTCAGCGGCAGGGTGCGGCGGGTATCGGGGCACATGGTGGTTTCCCACAGCTGTTCCGGATTCATCTCACCCAGACCCTTGAAGCGGCTGATGCTCCAGGCGCCTTCCTTGATATTTTCAGCCCGCAGGTGGTCGATAATGGAATTCAGCTCGCCTTCATCCAGCGCGTATAACTTACGCGCCGGCTTTTCCTTGCCGCGCGCCGGCACATCGACCCTAAACAGCGGCGGCTGGGCGATCTGCACCACGCCATTTTCCATCAGCCTGGGGAAGTGCTTAACAAACAGGGTGAGCAACAGCACCTGAATGTGCGCACCGTCCACGTCCGCATCGGACATGATGAGGATTTTGCCGTAGCGCAGGCCTGTCAGATCCGGCACGTCGTCCGGCCCGTGCGGGTCCACACCGATGGCAACGGCGATATCATGAATCTCGTTGTTGCCGAACAGTTTGTCGCGGTCCACTTCCCAGCTGTTGAGCACCTTGCCGCGCAGCGGCAGGATGGCCTGGTACTCCTTGTCGCGGCCCATTTTCGCGCTGCCGCCGGCGGAATCGCCTTCCACCAGAAATAATTCATTGCGATTGATGTCGTCCGACTCGCAATCGGTCAGCTTGCCCGGCAGCACGGCCACGCCGCTGGATTTTTTCTTTTCCACCTTCTGCGACGACTTCTGCCGCTGCATGGCCTGCTTGATCACCAGCTCGGCAATGCGCTTGCCCTGTTCGACATTCTGGTTGAGCCAGATTTCCAGCGGGTCCTGCACACGGCCGCTCACCAGTTTCAGCACATCGCGGCTGACCAGCTTTTCCTTGGTCTGGCCCTGGAACTGCGGATCGAGCACGCGGGCGGACAGTACAAAGCGCATCTTTACCCATACGTCGTCCGACACCAGCTTGACGCCGCGTGGCATGAGGTTGTGGTGCTCGATAAAACTTTTCAATGCCTCAAACACGCCGTTTTTCAGACCGGCTTCGTGCGTACCGCCAGCGGCAGTAGGAATGAGGTTGACGTAGGATTCGCCCGCACCGGCGCTCTCATACCAGGCAAACGCCCAGGACGCGCCCTCGCCTTCGGCAAAGGCTTCGCCAGCTTCCTTGGCGCTGATGTATTTTTCTGCGGCAAAAATGTCGCTCACCGGCACGTCGTCTTGCGCCAGTTCCGCCAGATAATCGCGCAAACCGGCCTGGTAACACCACTCGCGGGTATCAAAACCGTCCTGACGAGCCTTGCTGAGGGTGACTTTCAGGCCCGGCAGCAGCACTGCCTTGGCGCGCAACAGTCGCTCCAGTTCGCTGACGCTGACTTTCGGCGCATCGAAATAACGACCATCCGGCCATACTTTGACGCGCGTGCCGGTTTTGCGTGCCGGGCTGTCGCCCACCTTCTGCAACGGCTCGACAACATCGCCACCGGAAAAAGCCATGCGGTGCAGGCCGCCGTCGCGCCGTACCTCCACTTCCAGTCGGGTGGACAAGGCATTCGTGACCGACACGCCCACGCCATGCAAACCGCCGGAGAAGGCGTAAGCGCCACCTTCCTTTTTATTGAACTTGCCGCCTGCGTGCAGACGGGTGAACACCAGTTCCACAGCCGGCACGCCTTCTTCCGGGTGGATGCCGACGGGAATACCGCGACCGTCGTCTTCCACTTCCACGGCGCCGTCGGCATGCAGGGTAACACTGATGCTTTTGGCAAACCCGGCCAGCGCCTCGTCGGCGGCGTTGTCGATCACTTCCTGGATGATGTGGGTCGGGTCGCTGGTCCGGGTGTACATGCCCGGCCTTTCCTTGACCGGTTCCAGACCCTTGAGAACGCGAATGGAATCTTCCGCGTATTGAGGTTTACTTGCCATATCGTGCGTTCATTATCAATTTTTACATATGCCACCCAAGGAAACAGATTTTCCCGAAGGTGTCAAACTTATTCACAAAATTTTTCTATTGACAAAGGGTTTCGCGAAAAAACCCTTGCGAGACAACAGTTTTATTTTAAGCAACTGTTTTTAAACAGTTTTATTTAAGCCTATTTTTTGTGCAAGGCAGCAAAATCCCTTGCTGCACAAGGATTTTTTGGCTTTACCCGCACTTCTTCCACAGAGTTATCCACAGGTTTTGTGGAGAACCGAAAATCCTTTTCCCAATTAAGCAATTAGGTGTCAATCTTAAGCCTGATTGCAAACTATGAGCGTTAAGTACTAGGCGTCCTGGTCCATGCTTTCAGCCCAGACCAGTGCGGCCATATGCAGTTCATTGACCTCATCGGCCGACAGCCCAAGTGCGTTGGACTGGGTAATGATAGCGGTTTCTTCGCCCTCTTCGCACGCCGCCGCCAGGCGCAGGAACGGCGCGTACAGTCCTTCGTCCTTGACCAGGGCATTGAGCACCGGCTCAGGCAGGCTCAGGCCGTCGACGGCCTTCTCCATTGGCGCATTGAACAGCACATCGAGCAGGGAGAAGATGCCGGTAATGAACACCGCGTCGGATTCGGCCGGCGGCAGACTGCGCTTGGCCACGGTTTCGGCCAGACGCGCCCGTACCAGCGCGCTCTTGAGCAGCGCCTGCGAACGCGGATCGCCTTTGCCGCTGGCGTACAGCAGCAGGGTCAGCCAGCGGTACAACTGGTCGTAGCCAAGAATAATGAGCGCATGGGCAATTGAACGCACGGTCTGAATCAGACCGGTACCCGGAGAATTGATATAGCGCAGCAGGCGATAAGACAGTGCCGCATCGCGCTTGAAGTGTTCTTCCAGCTCGGAGATTTCCGCCCGTTGCCGTACCAGATTGAGCAGCATGAGAATGCGCTGCCGGTTGCCGTCCAGACGCGGCGGCAACAAGGGCTGCCGCCGGGCAAAATAGTACCCCTGATACCAGTGGCAACCGAGCGCCTTGGCGGCTTCCAGCGCTTCGTCGCTGTTGACGTTCTCCGCCAGCATTTTCTGCGTGGGGCGGGTAAACAGGCCGCGCAGTTTCTCCGGCCGCAAGCCGGCGGGCAAAGTAGCCATGTCCACCGTAAAATAGGTCATGTGCCGCCCAAGCTCGCGGCCGTCACGCAGGGCGACCATGAAATCCATGCCCAGCGCGTAACCGGCATCCAGCAGGGCCGGCACCTGATCCATCTGTTCCTTGCCCACTTCGCCCAACCAGCTGAGCATGAACACCATGTTCTTGCGCGGCAACCGCATGATCTGCTGATTGCCCCACATAGCCGGTGGCAGGTCGATGATCAGCTGCTTGTCTTTTGCCAGTTCCAGCAGCCCCAGGGAAAACAGGCCCTGCACCAGCATTTCGCCGCGCATGGTCTGCAACACCGGATCGGCCTGGTTTTCGTCGCTCAGCGCGCTGCGCAGCGACAGACGATAACCGATGACCTGATGGTACTGATTGAGCACCGGGTCGCGGCGGAAGAATTTCTGCCGCAGTGAATCGGTGGTATTGCGCTCCCCGTGGGTCTGGACTTTCAGCAGGCTGGTGGAAGGCTTGCCGGCCACCTCGACCTCTGTGTCGATCATGGACCCCTGCGGCAGCCCCTTGTCCAGGGCCGGTACGATTTCAGCCAGCGGCTCCCCTGACGGGGGCGCCTTTGGCGCCGCTTCGGGCATAACCGGCGCAGCGGGCTCAGCGGCGACTGGCGCAGGCTGCTCGCTACCGATCAATCGTTTGAAATATTTGCCCAGAGACATAGGTCAGGCCGCTTTCCGAAACCCTTGGAAATTATAGTCGTTATGCGACGATTCTATCATGGGCAAACCGCCCTTGCGTACCTACAGCGGGACAAGCGGCCGCCCGGCTTGTTGAAACAGCCATCAGGGTCTATAAACACACAACTCAACCCTAACAATAATTCCCGGTCGTATGCCCCACACCCTGATCCGCATCTGTGCAACACTGACGCTGCTGGCGCTGTTTCTGCTGAATACGCTGGGATGGGTCCATTTGCCGCTACTGCAACGTCTGGAAGCCATTTCCTACGACATGCGGGTTCGGCTAACCATGCCGCAAAAGCGATTTGATGGGGTCGCCATTGTCGATATCGACGAAAAGAGCCTGGCCGAGGAAGGCCGCTTTCCCTGGGGCCGTGACCGACTGGCTGTGCTTGTCAAAACGCTGTTCGATCGCTATCAGGTTGCCGCGCTCGGCTTTGATATTGTCTTTGCCGAAAAGGACGACAGCTCCGGCCTGAGCGTACTGCAGCAACTCGGCGCCACCACGCTCAGGAAGGACAGCCAGTATCAACAGGCACTGCAACACATAACGCCGCAGCTTGACCGCGATGCGCTGTTTGCTGCCAGTCTGAAAAACCACCCGGTAGTGCTGGGCTACTACTTCACCACGGCCGCAGACGGCACCCGGCGCCATGTCGGCATGCTGCCCGCCCCGCTTGCCCCGGCAACGCCGTTTGAGCAACTGGGCATTCATCTGAACCGCGCCAACGGTTATGGCGCCAACCTGCCACAACTGCAACAGGCTGCCGAGAACGGCGGCCACTTTAACCCCAGTACCGATATCGACGGCGTGGTACGACGCATTCCCATGCTGATCGAGTATGGCGGCCAGGTCTATCAGTCACTTTCGCTCGCCCTGCTGCGTGCAGCACTGGGAGAACCGCCGGTTGATTTCGTTATCCCGCGCAGCAGCGACGGCAGCTACCAGGCCCTGGAAGGGCTGGCTATAGGCGACATGACCGTACCGGTCGATCAGTACGGCCGGGCTCTGGTGCCGTATCGCGGCGAGCAGGGCAGCTTCCTTTATGTATCGGCGACCGATGTCATGCATCAGCGCCTGCCCGCCAATGCTCTGGCCGGCAAGATTGTGCTGGTGGGCACCACCGCACCCGGCTTGAAGGATCTGCGGGTGACGCCAGTGGGCAGCGTCTATCCCGGCGTGGAAATTCACGCCAACATGATCGCCGGCATGCTGGAACAGAATATTCTGCAAATGCCCAAGTACGATATCGCCATCGAACTTCTTACCCTACTGGTCAGCGGTCTGCTGCTGACCGTACTGCTGCCGCG
>JAJZTZ010000154.1 GCA_021847305.1 Pseudomonadota bacterium
CCCGGTGTTCAGCGAATTCGAGTCGTCATTGCCGATTGTGGCCGTGGACGGCACCATGAAAAAGCGGCTGAATGACGGACAGATTGCCGGTCACGCCCATATCAAGACCGGCTACATCCAGGGCGTGCGTTCCGTGGCGGGCTATGTGTTCGATAAAAACGGCAAGCGCTGGGTGGTAGTGGGCATTCTCAACGACCCGCGTGCCATCAGCGGCAAGGACGCGCTGGATGCCCTGCTCGAATGGGTATACGGCGGTTAGGGCAAGAGGTCCTTAGGCGGTGAAAATGAAGTAGCCCCAGCCGGCCGACAACAGACCCATCGCCGTGAGTACCAGCAGAATGCGGATGCCGCTGCGGCGCTCGCCCAGCACCACGGCATACAGCCCCTTGAGGATGTTGTTGGCACCGGCGGCGATGAGCACCGCGCCGGCCAGCTGCATGTCGATCACCCCGGCGTAATGGCCGTTCAGCAGCGACAGCACGAACGGGTCGATGTCGGTAAAACCGACGATCACCGACAGCAGTGCCAGGCCCTGCTGGCCGAAGTAGCTGATAACAAAATGCGTCAGGCTGATCATGGCGACGAACAGCACCGAAAACAGCAGTGCCACACCCAGTTCCAATGGGTTGGCGCCGCCATGATCGACGTTGTCCGGTAAGTGGTTGGAGCGGCCCAGCCGCGACAGGATGCCGGCGATGGCAAACACCAGCAGACCGAGGGTCAGCAGAGGTATGCCGGCGGCCGACAGCAGACCGGGTTTGAGGATCAGCACCAGCAGCAACAGGCGCATGTACATCATGCCGGAAGCGGCGATGATCGCTGCCACCAGCTGTCCCTGCAGCCCGCTGGCTTCGCGGCTCTTGCGCGCCAGCACCACGGTGGTGGCAGTGCTGGAGTAGAGACCGCCGACCAGACCGGTCAGCACATAACCCTGTTCGCGGAAGATGTAGCGCTTGAGAATATAGCCGGTATAGGAAATGCCGGAAATGGCGACCACGCCGAGCCAGATACGGAAAGGCGAAATCGGTACGTAGGGCGAAAACAGCGTGTCAGGCAGCAGCGGCAGCACTACGCCGGCCAGCAGAATGAACTTGGTCAGCGTCATCAACTCGCTGCGGTCGATGCCTTCGATAATGCGATTGGCCACAGGCCGGGCATTGAGTACAAACACAATGGCCACAAACAGCAGCAGCAGGAACCAGGGCGGGAAATGCTGGGCAACCGGGCCGAAGGTATAGACCAGCAGGCCGATCAGCAGCTGCAGGATGCCGTGCTGGTCGGCCTGCAGTTTGCGGAAATAGAACACGCCGAACAGCAGCGACAGAAACAGCATGCCGGCCAGATACAGGTGAAACAGCGGGTCCAGCGTGGCGAAGACATAGCCGAGAATGGCAATAAAGGTGTAGGTACGACTGGTGCCGATGGTGTAGTGGTTGGCCTTGCTGGCAAAATAGCCGCGCAATTCCAGGCCGGTGAGAAAGCCGAGCAGGGCGACGACGATGAATTGCAGCCAGTCCTGCGTGAACAGGCTGGCGAGTGACAGGCCGGCGGTCATGCGCTCAGTCCTTGCCGGTGTTTTGCGTCAGCTTGCTGAACATGCTGCGCAATCGATCTTCCGCTGCCTTGTTTTGCGCCGCTGCAGCGCCCTGCTTGCCGAAGCGGTCTGGCGTGGCAGACTGTTTCATCTGGCCGTTGATTTTCAATCCCAGGTTTTTGTACAGATCAGTTTTTTTCATATTGTCGCCGGGTTAGCTGGGGCGTGTTAACGCGCCCTATGGAGCAGCATTTCGCCGCCTGGCGGGAAAAGCATGCTGTATATTTGCTCATTTTAGCCGCAGATCAGGAACAATGCAGATGATTCGTATCGCGCCGGGCGTTTTTCTGGATGAGCACGCGCTGCACTGGCAATTTATTCGCGCGTCCGGGCCGGGAGGACAGAACGTCAATAAAGTCGCCACGGCAGTGCAACTGCGTTTTAATGTGCGCGACGACCGCTCCTTGCCGGAGGAGGTGCGTGAGCGGCTGTTGCGGCAGCAGGGCCACCGTTTGACCCAGGAAGGTGAATTATTGATAGAGGCCAAACGGTTCCGCTCGCAGGAACGTAACCGACAGGATGCGCAGAACCGGTTGGTGGCATTGATTCTGCAGGCGACTATTCGCCCGAAACAGCGCATTGCCACCCGGCCGACGCGGGCGTCGAAGCAAAAGCGCCTGGAACAGAAGCGTCAGCGCAGTGACATCAAGCGCACTCGCCGGGATGTGAGCGGGGGCAACTGAACGTCGCTTTTTATACTGATGTGTTTAACCCAGATTGTCCATTAGGCGGCGCAGTGGCGCCTGCCCGAGCGCTGGCGGCCGATTGGCGGCCATTTTCGCCCCTTGCTCGTCGCCCATGGGGTGACCATGGACTCCTCCCAAGTGTCGAAACTGTCTCGCCAATCGCCTCGCCATCATCTCGGGCCCTAATGGACAATCTGGGTTTAATTCGCCGCCTGCTTGTGCTGATTGCGCAGCAACTCGGTAACCTGCTCAGCCGTTTTCGGCGGGCTGATAAAGTAACCCTGAATTTCGTCGCAGCCCTTATCGCGCAGCAGTTTGAGCTGTTCCAGTGTTTCTACGCCTTCGGCAATGGTTCTCAGCTTGAGTCCTTTGGCCAGGCTGATGACGGAATCGACCAGGGCCTGGTCGAGCGGTTCGCTGGTGATGTCGCGGACAAAGCTCTGGTCGATCTTGATTTTGCTGATCTTGAAACGCTTCAGATAAGACAGCGAGGAATAGCCGGTGCCGAAGTCGTCGATAGAGAGTTTGATGCCCTGGGCGTGCAAACGATTCATGATTTCGATGGCGCCGAGCGGGTCTTCCATGGTGATGCGTTCGGTCAGTTCAAGCTCCAGCAGGCCGGCCGGCATGCCGAACTCGTCCAGGATGGTACCGACCAGTTGCGAGAAATGAGCCTGGCGGAACTGCACGGCGGAAAGGTTGACCGCGACAACGAGCGGCCCCAGCCCGTCACGTTGCCATATCTGATTCTGGGCAATAGCCTGGCGTAGTACCCATTCGCCGATGGGCAGAATCTGGCCGCTGTCTTCTGCAACCGGGATGAATGTGCTGGGAGGAATCATACCCAGTTCCGGGTGGTTCCAGCGCAGCAAGGCTTCCACGGCAATGATCTGATTGGTGTGCAAGTCCAGCTGCGGCTGGTAATACAGCTCCAGTTCGTCCCGTTCGATCGCGCGGCGCAGGGCGTTTTCCAGCAGCAGGGTACGGTTGGCATGCCGGTGCATCTCCGGGGTGAAGAAGCGGTAGGTGTTGTGCCCGCTCTGCTTGGCCTGATACATGGCCGAGTCAGCGCTTTGCAGCAGCATGGCCATGTTGTCGCCGTTGGCCGGGTACATGGCAATGCCGATGGAGGGCGTGATGCTCAGGTCATGCTCGCCGACGCGGAACGACTGGTTCATCGACTGAATGATTTTTTCCGCGACGTGTGCGGCGCCGTCCGCTTCAACGTTCGGCAGCAGCAGAATAAATTCATCGCCGCCCAGCCGGGCAACAGTGTCTTCTTCGCGTACCAGGCTTGCCAGCCGTTCGGCGACCTCCACCAGTAGCTGATCGCCCACCTGATGTCCCAGTGAGTCATTGACGTTCTTGAAGCGGTCCAGATCAAGGAACAGCAGGGCGATCTGATGCGGGTTGCGCTGCGCCAGGTTGATGGCAAACTCGATGCGTTCGTTCAGCAGGGCGCGGTTGGGCAGGCCGGTCAGCGCGTCAAAATGGGCCAGGTGGCGAATGTGTTCTTCCGCCTGCTTGTGCTGGGTGATGTCGCTGGACAGTCCGATGTAATGGGTGAGCGTGCCGTTTTTATCCCTGACGGCGCTGATGGACAACCATTCCGGGAAGATCTCGCCGTTTTTGCGCCGGTTCCATATTTCACCCTGCCAGTGTCCTTGCTGGGCAATCTGCTGCCAGATGGCGCGATAGAAATCTTCGTTGTGCCGGCCGGATTTGAGGATGCTGGGCTTATGCCCGATGAGTTCGTCATGGCCGTAACCGGTGATGTCGCACAGCGCACGGTTGACGGACAGGATATTGCATTCGGGATCACAGATCAGAATGCCTTCGCTGCCCTGTTCGAACACCTTGGCGTTAAGCTCCATCTGCGCCTGGATGCGCTTGCGCTCGGTAATGTCGTTGATGGCGGCAAAGATCACCGGCTCCCGGTCAAATTCAATGACTGCCGCGGACAGCAAGGCCCAGAAAGGGCGGTTTTGGGCATCGAGCATCTGGATCTCGACATCGAAGATGCTGCCTTCCTTGATTAATTTGGCCAGCATCGCATCGCGTTCGCGCGGATTGCCATAAAACCGGCTGGCCGGCAGGCCGATACCCTGCTCGCGGGTCAGGCCGAATTGCATTTCCGCCCGGTGATTGCCATATACCAGTATGCCGTCGCTCAGGCGCGTCAATACGACCGGAAATGGTGCGAACTCAAGCAGCGAACGGTAGCGTGCCTCGCTTTCCTGCAGGGCGCGTTTGGCATGGCTTTGCTCGGTGATGTCGCGAACCACGCTGATGCATTGCCGGCTGTCATCGAGGTAACACAGCCGGGCTTCAAAGCGGTGCAGGCCATCAGGAAGATGCAGGTCATATTCCATGCTCACCAGCCGGTTATCGGGGTTGAGCGCAGCGATCTGCTGCTGGAATTCCTTGCCCAGCTCAGCGGGCAACACATCCTGCATGCGTTTGCCGAGGAAAACGTCGGCCGGGACATATAAATTGGACTCGTGCTGGGCACGGTAATCGCGAATGGTGCCGTCGGAATCCATAAGGAAAAACAGATCCGGAATAGCCTGGAACACCGATTCGAGCAGCAGATCGCCGCGCCGCGCATTCAGCTCGGCCTGTTTGCGTTTGCTGATATCCTGGATAGCACCTTCCAGGCGGACAACCTTGCCGTTTTCCACTACCGGCTGGCCGATTGTGCGTATCCATTTGCGCACGCCTTTTGCCGTGGTCATCTCCAGCTCCAGG
>JAJZTZ010000155.1 GCA_021847305.1 Pseudomonadota bacterium
GGCGTCTTCTTCCTCGGTGGCGTCTGCTCTGTGGAACTTCACCACATCCTGACTGGCGGCAGGGAGCTTATACGGGTCATCGAACAACACCAGCGACACGTGCGGCGTATCCGATACGGGATGATCGAAGCGCCAGCTGATGCCTTCTTCGGCCAAGAGGCGGGTGATGAAAGCGTAGTCGGTTTCGCGGTATTGCAGGGTGTAGCGGCGTGGAGCATGGTCGTGCGCCAGATGCAGATCCAGCCCCTGTACGGAGGCAAACACGCTATTGCCGGCCTGATGCTCAGAGAGGATCTGTTTGACGATGTCGGGCACGGACAGGTCCTGAAATACCCGGCTGGTGCGGCGGTAGCGCAGCAGGGCGAAAGGCGGTTCGATGATCAGTTGATAACGGGCGAAGCCGCCGTCGCCGCCTAAAGACGAAGCGGACGACACCACGCCGGAGCGTTCGACCGTCGCCCCGGCATCATCGACAATCGACAACCGCGCAGGCAGGCCGATGAGCTGCTTTAGCTCGATGGCATCGTCAACCGACAGGCAGGTGAGGGTGTATTGGTAGGTGTCGTTCAGCCCTTCACTGCCTTCGGCCGTCTGGATGATGAGGTGGTTGTCCCATTTGCCGTCGGTACCAAGATCCAGTCGCACAAGGCGCTGGCTATGCGAGAAGAGGGTGGCATCGCCTGACAAAATGCCTGTTTGAAAGCTCATCAATAATTTGGTATGTATGACAAATGATTTATGTCAATGGTATGTCTTTTGCATTTGTCATGTCAAGAGACGGTGAGGTTTCGGTTATCGGTTTGCGGCGGATAGGATTGTGTGGCCGGGCTGGTGTTGATGGTACAATTGCGCCTTTGATTTACCGGCAATTTCGTCCCTCTGTATTCCGCACACCATGATGCCATCTCTGACGTGTATTCAGCTTGATCTGGATCAGGCTAGCAATCTGCCAGCTGAACTGGAGAGGCGCGCTTTGGGGGCTATTGGCGTGGGAGTACCTGGCGATGAAGTGCTTGGTGCCATGCCGTTCCAAGCAGTTGCCATGCCGCTGCTGGAAGGGCAGGCTCGAGCTGTCGTAGATATCTGGTTGAGTGCGGAGGCGTTGCGTTCAGGTGAACAGGACGGGATACGCTTTCGTTTTGACGATCATGTGCTGTTTGCCGTTTTGACGCTGGATGAGCGCGATTTTGCTGAAAAGGATGGTGTTTCCGCGCTGCAACAGGCCACCCGGCATGGGTATGCGCGTCTGTTTCGCCTGCTGGATCAGCTGGGATATCCCTATTTGTGGCGGGTGTGGAATTATCTGGCAGATATTAACGGCGAGCAGGATGGGTTGGAGCGTTACCGGCAATTCAATGTTGGCCGGCAGCAGGCCTACGAAGCCTGTGATCGTGCCGTGCAGGGCTTTGCATCAGCAGCTTGCGCGCTGGGGGCGGCGAAGGGGCCACTGACTGTTGCCGTAATGGCGGGTAAAGCGGCGCCGTTGCTGCTGGAAAACCCGCGGCAGGTACGCGCTTACGAATATCCGTTGGAGTACGGTCCGCGCAGCCCGATTTTTTCGCGTGCGGCGTTGGTGAATTTGCCGGGGCAGGAACAGCTTTTTATTTCCGGAACTGCCAGCATTGTTGGACATCGCACGATGCACCCTGGAGATGTGGCGGCACAAACGCGTGAGACACTGGCAAATATTGCGGCGGTGCTGGATGAGGCCAATCGTGTCGCGCCGGGTGTGCCGTTTACGCTGCCTGACTTGAATTATCGTGCTTATGTGCGCCATGCGGCTGATTTGCCGGCCGTGCGTACAGAGATACAGCAACGGGTAGGTACTGCGCAGGTCCAGTACGTGCAGGCTGATGTGTGCCGCAGCGATTTGCTGGTCGAGATTGAGGCGATGGCAAGCCGGCCGGCTGAAATGCAGTCGGATTCCGGTTCGGTGCGCGCAGCATGATGGCAGAGGCATCTGTGCCGCGCACTTTGTTGTGGTCCCTCTATGAGCATGTGGCTATGGCCATGGGCTTGCTGGTGCTGGTGCTGTTTTGCCTGATCTGGCTGCCTTTCGCTCTGGCGTTGCAGTTTGTGTTGCCGAGACAGCTTGGCCGGCGGGTGGGGCGCTGGATGATCGCCTTCGGCTTCCGCCTGTATCTTAATTTTCTTCAGGCAGTCTGTTCCAGCCGGTTCGATTTGTCCGAGCTGGATGCCCTGCGCGAACAGGGGCCGCTGATTCTGGTGGCCAATCATCCCTCGCTGATCGACGCCGTTCTGGTGGTGTCGCGTTTACCCAATGCGGTGTGCGTGATGAAGGCGGATTTGATGAATAATCTGCTACTGGGTTCGGCTGCTCGGCTTGCCGGGTATATTCGCAATGACGGTCCGGTGGAAATGGTGGTACATGCTACCGAAACACTGCAACAGGGGGCGCATCTGCTGTTGTTTCCCGAGGGGACCCGTACCACGCATTTTCCGCTAGATGCCTGTAGCAGCAGTACCGCCCTGATTTCACGCAGAAGCGGCATACCGGTACAGACGCTGCTGATCGATTTTTCCACGCCATACCTGGGCAAGGATTGGCCGATCTGGCGCAAACCGCGCCTGCCGCTGTCTTTTAGTGTGCGTTTGGGCAAGCGCTTTGAACCGGCTGAAGATGCGGCGGCATTTACCCGCGAACTTGAAGCATACTTGCGCGAAGCGTGCGGTCATTGCGGGCATCTTTCTTAAATAATCACGGATTCGCAATGCAGAAGTCGGCAACCCATCTGGTTTTGATTCCCAGCTACAACCCCGGTGAAAAGGTCTATGAGACGGTGCGCGCCGCCCGTGCCCAGTGGGCACCGGTATGGGTGGTGGTAGACGGCAGCACGGACGGCAGCGCCGAAAAGCTGCTGGAAATGGCCCAGGCCGACAGCGAGCTGCAGGTGATGGTGCTGCCGCAAAACCAGGGTAAAGGTGCAGCAATTCTCGCCGGTATTACCGAGGCGGCCAAACGCGGCTACACCCATGCCTTGACGATGGATTCGGACGGGCAGCATCCGGCACAGCTGATTCCCGAGTTTATGCGTGTGTCTCAAGCGCAACCGGAGAGGATGGTTCTGGGTAAACCGGTGTTTGCTGCGGATGCACCGCGGCTGCGGGTGAACGGTCGTAAGGTGTCCAACAGCTGGGCGGCGCTGGAAACGTTGTGGGTAGGGGTGGGGGACTCGCTGTACGGTTTCCGTGTTTACCCCATCGGTCCGTTGCGGCAGATCATGTTGCGCAATCGCTGGATGCGCCGTTTTGACTTCGATCCCGAGGCGGTGGTGCGATTGTGCTGGGCCGGTGTGAAGCCGGTGAATATCGATGCGCCGGTGCGTTACTATACTGCCGAGGAGGGCGGGGTGTCGCATTTCAAATACTTGCGCGACAACCTGTTGCTGACCTGGATGCACAGCCGGCTGTTTTCGGGCTTTTTGCTGCGATTGCCTGTGCTGATCTGGCGCCGTTTATTCCAGTGACAAGCGCAACGGAATCATGCTGGAAAGCGTGAATCCATGTTTACGATAAAAATGCTGTGCGGCAGTGTTATCGCTGTCAGTAAGCAGGGTGATGCGCTTGCAGCCTTGTCGACGGGCAAAGTCGATGGCGGCCTGCAACAGTTGTGATCCGGTTCCGCGGCCACGTTCTGTGGCTGTCACCACCATGTCTTCCAGTAATACCACGCGTTCCCCCAGAGCCGTTGAAACGGTGTAGAGCAGATTGACCATGGCGACAATCCGGCCTGCGTGGCGGGCAAGCAGTATGTGACCAACAGCCGGGTTTTTAATGATCATGCCGAGGCCGCGCGTCTGTGCTGCGTGGTCAGGGCTGAATTCCGCTTCCTGTGAGAACAGGCTGTCCAGCAGCGAGCAAAGCTCGGGAATATCCGCTTCCGTGGCGATATCAATCTCAGTTGTCTGCTGCATCATCCAGTGCCTTACGTTGAGCCGGGTGGTGGCGGGTACATCAGAATGGACAGGAAACGAATCGGGCATTTGATCAGCTTTTCCGGCCCGTGGGGGATTTCGCCACGGAAGGTGAGTGAGTCACCCGGGCTGAGTACGTAGGTGTTTTGTCCATGCCGGTATTCGATTTTGCCTTCCAGCATATAAATGAATTCCGTACCCGGATGTTCAAAGGTGGGGAAAACCTCCGATTCCTTGTCGATCGTGATGAGAAAGGGCTCAAACTGCTTGGTTGGGCCCTGATCATACGACAGTAGATGGTAGGTGTGCCCGCGTTTGGTTCCCTTGCGGACGACTTCCATCCCTTCGCCGTCTTTCACCAGCTGTGCACCGCCGTCAGGTACGTCGTAATGACGGAAAAGCCGCGCCAGTGATACTCCGAGCGCCTGTGACAGGCGTGAGAGCGTTTCCAGACTGGTGGCCGTCTGTGCATTCTCAATCTTTGACAACATACCGCGACTGATATCGGCCCGGTCGGCAACCTCGGCAATGGTCAGGCCATGCTGTTGCCGCAACTCTCGAATGGTGTTTCCCAGATAGCGTTCCAGATTGCCCGACTGGTTCTGTTCTAGAGATGACATGGATTCCTGTTCCTCACATTACGACCCGATTATAGCATGATGAAAGTTTCTTTAAGAGAAAAAAATATTGACACAGGTAAACTCGATGATGCATATTTGTCACAAATAGTTCTTTGTGTGAAACATTTATTCAAGTCATGCGGCAGGTTCAGACCTGCCATTTACCGGGGATGTGTGCCGAAATATGAAGTCGTCCGAACACCGCTTCACGCTGTCTTTATCGTGTCCTGACCGGGTTGGTATTGTCGCGGCGGTCAGTTCCTTTCTTGCAGCCAACAATGGCTGGATTACGGAAGCAAACCATCATGCCGACCAGGAGGCGGGGCGGTTCTTCATGCGCCAGGAAATACTGGCGGACTCATTGGCAATGGACTTGTCGACATTGCGGGAGAAGTTCGCGCCGCTGGCCGAGCAATATGAAATGGACTGGCGCATCC
>JAJZTZ010000156.1 GCA_021847305.1 Pseudomonadota bacterium
TTCCGATCTTCTGGGGACCGGCGACAACGCTCGCGAGGCCTACGCGGCGCTGAACAGCGAACCGCTGATGGGGATTGATGTGGTGGCCTTCATGTCGCCGCAAACTACAGCCGAAAAAGATGACGATCTGCCAGTCCCGGTTGTGCCGCTGGGTAATGACCCGATGCAGGTGATCCGCGCGATGCGCCCGCCGCATATCGTGGTAGCGCTGAATGCCGGCGAGTTGTACGCCCAGCAAAAGCTGCTGCAGGAACTGAGTCTGCATGATGCTGACCTGAATGTGATTCCGAGTATCCGTGGTTTGCCGCTGCTGGGTATGGAGATGACGCACTTCTTCAGTCATGAAACGCTGATGCTGAGCGTGCGTAACAACCTGGCCCGACCCATTCACCGCTTGGTCAAACGGGTGTTTGATGTAGTGGTGGCCGGCCTGGCGCTGCTGGCTTTATCGCCGGTTTTTGCCTGGTTGTCCTGGCGTATCTGGCGCGAGGATGGCGCGCCGGTGTTCTTCCGCCAGGAACGCGTGGGACGAGACGGCACACGCTTCGTCTGCTACAAGTTTCGCACTATGGTAAAGGATGCCGAAGCCCGGCTGGCGGCGTGGGAGAAGGAGAACCCCCAGCTGATGGCGGAATACCGGGCGAACAATTTCAAACTCAAGGACGATCCGCGTGTGCTGCCGGTGGGCAAATGGATTCGCCGCTATAGCCTGGATGAGTTGCCGCAACTGTTGAACGTGATGAAGGGCGAGATGAGCCTGGTTGGCCCGCGTCCCCTGCTGGCGCGTGAGCTGGGGGATTACGGAGACGCCTTGCCGTTCTATCAGGAGGCGCGCCCGGGGATTACCGGTCTGTGGCAGATTAGCGGTCGCAGCGACACGACATTTCTGACACGGGCGAATCTGGATACCTGGTATGTGCGCAACTGGTCGTTGTGGTACGACGTGGTGATCCTGATTCGCACGGTAAAGGTGGTATTCGGGCGGGAAGGGGCGTATTAGACGATGCTCAGGCAGGAACACCGGATTTTATCTGTCGCATTGGCTTTGGCTGCCTTACTACTGCTGATTCTGCCGCTCAACCATACCGCGGGTTTGCGCAATACGTTGCTGGTTGCGGGATTTGGTTTGGTACTCTGGCAGCACGGTCGTGCTGCTCTACCGACCTTGCCGGCGCTGAAATGGCTGTTGCTTGCCTGGGTTGTTCTCACCGGGGCATCGGCCTTGTGGTCCCAGAACGCGGCATTCAGCCTGCGCGAATTCAAGCTGGAAACGCTGCTGGGCGGCATGGGTTTCTGGCTGTTCCTGAGCCTCGGGCGCGACGAGAAGCAGGTGCGCTGGTTCTTTCGCGCTGTTGCAGCTGCCGTTATCGTGACTGCTTTGCTGGCCATGTACCGCATTCTGGTCGTGGGTGTGCCCAATTATCATTGGGACGAGTTGAATGATCCGTGGGGCTGGCAACAGGGCTTTGTCAGTTACAGTACTTATCTGGTGCTGGCTTTCCCGGCAGTGCTTTATCTATTGTGGCGCGGTGAAGGTGCAGACCGCGGTTTGGCTGGGTTGGCGCTGGTATTGATGCTGTGGGCCGGCTGGGCCACCCAGAACCGCATGTTCTGGGTGGCGATGCTGGCCGTATTTGCTAGCAGTGCCGGTCTTTGGTATCTCAAGTCGTTTGCGCGCCTGCGTTCCCGTGTATTGCCGCTGGTGGCCATCGGTGTGATGCTGCTGGGTATGGCCGGAGCCTTTTCGTTGGTGGCCGAGAATCGGCCGGCCAACGCCCTGGTAGCGGATTCCGCTACCGGTATGCAGGCCGCGGTTCACACGCTGGAGCACAGCGAGCGGTTTCTGATCTGGCATTACTGGCTTGGTCAGGTACCGCAGCATCCCTGGCTGGGCGTTGGTTTCGGCCGGGATCTGCCGCGTCTGGTGTATCAAAAGCCGGCGGATTGGCCGGAGCTCTTTTTCGCTCATGCCCATAATGTGTTTATTGATGTGCTGCTGCAGTTGGGTGCGGTTGGTTTGACGCTCTTTGTCTTGTTGCTGGCGGCGTTGGCACTGCGCTTCTGGGGCTATTTCCGCAGCGACGATGCAGGGCTGGCGTCATTGGGTCTGTTTGGCCTTTCCTTCATGGTGGCGTTTGCCGGCAAGAATTTTACCGACGACATGTTCTGGCGTACTGATGCGCTGTTTTTCTGGTGCATGATCGGGCTCACCCTGGGCTTGGGGGAACGTCTGCATGTGCGGGTTGACGCGGGGGATGTGCGGGGTGAATAACAAGCCGCGTGTTCTGATCATCCGGCGTGACAACATCGGCGATCTTGTCTGCACTACGCCGCTTATAACGGCGATTCGCCAGCATTATCCAGACGCTCGCATCAGCGCGCTGGTGAATAGCTACAACCGCGAGGTGCTGGATAACAACACCGATTTGGATGCGGTTTACTGGTACACCAAGGGTAAACATGCAGATTCCCTGTTTGGCCAGCTGAAGGCATTGTGGGCTCGAGTGGGTTTGTTGCGGCAACTGCGACGTGAGCGTTTCGACTACGTCATCCTGGCAACGCCCATGTATGTTCCGCGTGTGGTACGGATGGCCGCTTTGCTGGGTGCAGGGCAGATCATCGGTTATCTTGATGGGGCGCGCGACACTCGGGTTACTTGCCCGGTGATGCGGCATGATGAGGACAGGCATGAAGCTGAAGCGGTTTTCCGTCTGCTGGAGCCGCTCGGCATTAAAGGCGATCCGCCGCCTGTGCGTGTCGTCGCGGACACGTCTCTGGCCGATGTGCTGCGGCAGCGTATCGGACTGGCTGATACAGCGCCTGTATATGGTATCCATATCAGTGCCCGCAAGCCCTCGCAGCGCTGGGAGGTGAAACGCTACGCCGAATTAGTGCAGTTGCTTCACGGCGTTAATCCGCAAGCTCAGTTTGTCTTGTTCTGGGCTCCGGGTTCGCAACATAACCCCTTGCACCCTGGCGATGACGAGAAAGCAGCCGACTTGCAGCAACGCTTGGCCGGTTTGCCTGTTCATCCCTGCCCGACCACGCGCCTGGCTGAATTGATTGCCGGGCTGTCCCTGTGCGACCGGATTGTTTGCAGTGACGGGGGGGCGATGCATCTTGCCGCTGGTCTGGGCAAGCCGATGGTAGTCCTGTTCGGTAAGTCAGACGCGCAACACTGGCATCCCTGGGGCGTACGCCATGTGGTGCTGCAGCCCCCCAGCCTGGACGTGAGCGATGTCAGCGTAGAGCAGGTATTGGCAGCGCTGGACAAATTATAACTGACGGATTCGTGCTCTAAGGCGGGCAGAGATGCTATTGGCTAGCTTTGATAGCGCTTGGCAAATGATTCAACATGGTTGAGTGTTGCCAGCAGGTTATCTGCAAGGGCGAAGGCCTTGTTCAATATGGCTGATTGAAGGGCAGGGTTGTCGGGGTAGTCGTGCGAGAATTCGTTACGCATTTCTCGCAGGATCAGCCAGTTTTCGACAGACTGGATGGCGCCAATTTGCTCCAGCCGGTTCAGTTTGTCGATAAACGTGGGAAGATTTTCCGGTTCTTTGGTGAGTTCGAGGACGGCAGGAAAGAGTTTGGCTCCCATGGCATCCTGCAGTTTCGCAAAGCGGGTGGAAAATTGGTCCAGAATGGCGATTTCCTGATCCGAGAGCTGCGACATGCCTTCTGCAGACAGGGGAAAGTGTTTGGCCAGTGCGGATTTGGCCCACTGCAGTCGATCGGCGTGGCGTTTGCAGGTTTCGAGAATGGCGGGGTAGCTGGCATTCATGCAAGGGCGACTCCGGTGGATTTGGCAATCTGGTAGATGGGCAGTTCGTCGGTTGCCTGCTTGGGGCGGATAACGACGTCTATTTTCTGGTCGCCTAAGGCTTGATGCAAGCGCATTAAGAAGTGCAGTTTGGCATCGACCAGTTTATCCAGGTCCGCTTCTTCCGGTTCGATATAAAGGTCGATATCACCGCCGCGCTTTGTGTCATCTATACGCGAACCAAACAGCCAGACATGCGCGCTGTTGCCGAATTGTTCGGCTGCTGTGGTGCGGATGATGTCGAGTTGTGCGGGAGTCAGTCGCATACGTGCCTTATTTGGCGTTTTGATGTACAAACCCTTTGAACAGGGTAAGAAAAATAATACGCAAGTCGAACCACAATGACCAGTTCTCAATGTAGTACAGGTCGTATTCAATCCGTTTGTTCAGATCGGTGTCGCCGCGCCAGCCGTTGATCTGGGCCCAGCCGGTGATGCCGGCTTTGACCAGGTGCTTTTTCATGTAGTCGGGGATTTCATCTTTGAATTTGTCGACGAAAATGGGGCGTTCCGGCCGTGGGCCGACGATGGACATGTCGCCTTTGAGCACGTTAAGGAACTGCGGCAATTCGTCCAGACTGGTTTTGCGGATGAAGGCGCCGAATTGGGAGGTGGTTTTGTTCTGTGCGCCGCCCCACTGCACGCCGTTCTTTTCCACATCGACCGGCATGGAGCGGAATTTCAGCATCATGAAGGGTTTGTTGTTGAAGCCGACGCGTTCCTGGCGATAGAACACCGGGCCGGGTGAGCTGAGTTTTACGCCAAGGGCGAGCAGCAGCATGATCGGGCTGATCATGAGCAGGATGAGCGCGGAGATAACGCGGTCTTCCAGTGCCTTGAGGACAAGGTTAACGCCTACCATGGGGCTGGCGGCGAGGTTAAGCGCCGGCAGACCGGCGACTTCGGTGACCGAGTGGTTGATCAGGCGGAAGCCGGAGATGTCCGGCAGCCAGCGGATATCGACAGTGTGGTGACGCAGATCGTGCATGATGTGCTGGACCTGCTCTTCTTCCCGCAGCGGCAGGGCGATCCAGACCTGATCGGTGTGCTGTCGGCCTACATGGTCGGCCAGCTTGTCGTAGTTGCCGAGGTGCGTTGTGGTCGCGCCGGACGGACCGAAATAGCCCTGTACGCGGAATCCTGC
>JAJZTZ010000157.1 GCA_021847305.1 Pseudomonadota bacterium
TGTCATCCAGCCCGCCGGAATCGCCGCATGTCGGCGCCAGCTACCTGGCCCGTAAATTCGCTATCCCACACATCGTCGACATGCGCGACGGCTGGCTGGACGAACCGCTCAAACCCCTGCTGAAAACCTCGGCGCTGCGCCGCTGGCAGGAAGGCCGGCTGGAAGCGCGCATTCTTGCACACGCCCGCGCCATTCTGGTCACCTCGACCAGCTGGAAGCAGCACCTGTGCACCCGCTTTCCCGCCTTTGCCGACAAAATCAGCGAAATCACCAACGGCTATCCCGCCAGTCAGCCCGACAGCACACCGCCCGCCGAAGGGCAGCCGCTGATTCTCATGCATACCGGCCGATTTTCCGCCTCCGACAGCCGCCGCACACCGGAAGCCGTGTTATTGCCTCTGCTGGAAGCCTTGCAAGCAGACACCTCAAGCGGCCAGATCCGCCTCATCGGCGCGCTTTCGGCTGAAGAAAATGGCCGCATTGACGGCATGGCGCAAGATTTTGCCCGCCACCACTGGCGTATTGAGCGCACCGGCAATATCCCGCGTGCGGAGTTGCTGCAGGAGCTTACGCAAGCGCATGGTCTGCTGCTGGTTTCCAGCTCGCAGTCGGCCCTGCCCAGCAAGCTGTTTGAATACATCCCGACACGCCGCCCGATTCTGGCGGTGACGGAAGCGGGCAGCGCCACCGGGCAATTGTGCCGCGACCTGCCGCAAGCCTTTGTGGTCGAGCCGGGTCGGCCCGACATCGCCGTCATACGTGCGTTTCTGTCTGCCAGCCGTCAGGCAAATCCGCCCGCCAGTGTACCGGAACAGTATGGCGAACCGGCTTTGCGCGAGACGTTCCGCAAGGTTATTCGGCAGCTTTGACCGGGGCCCGCAGGACTTCCCACCACAACAGCAGGTCTTTTAAAAACTTACCTGTGCCAATCTTTAAATGCCAGAGACGCAACAGGCGGGCCGGAGAATGCTCTGGTAAAGCAAACAATGATACAAATCCCTCCAAGACTGGATGCGTCCATCCGAGGGAACTCCTCTCCCTTATCAACAAGGCATGCGCCTGCACAAAACAAGCTCGCAATTCCTCTCGCGTATGTAGCAGCTTGTCCTCAAGTGCGCCCGGCAGAAGATATCGCATTACGCCACCAGCTCCCCTAACATTATTTCCATGTTGCCGATATTTAACCATTGCCTGCGGCAAGAAAATCAAATTACCGGATGTTGCTGCACATACTGCCAACCAGCGATCATGTAAAATTGCCTCTGAAGGTATCGGGGCCGCAAAATTAAGCAACTCTCGATTAATCATCACTGTACAACCGGTAACAAAATTATGTACCAAGAGCGTCTCAAGTTGCCTCTCCGCGACATGACGCAAGCGTTGATATGCCAAAAAAGACGGGTGTACCACTCTCAAGTTAACATCAACCACTTGCAAATCCGTGTGCAATAACGCCGGCTTGCCATTTGCACTGGCTTGCAGTTGCGTAAGTGATACCTCCAATTTTTCAGGCAACCAGACATCATCTTGGTCGGCAAAAGCAACCCATGGCTCGCTCCGCTCCAATGCAAGACTCATCAGTCTACCGAAATTGGCTGTTACACCAAGATTACCTAAATGATCTCTGCACAACACGATTCTGTCATCTGCTTGGGCCATTTCCTCTATAATTTCGACCGTATTGTCGCCAGAATCATCGTCGCGCACCAGAAGTACCCAGTCACTACAGGTCTGCGCCTGAATACTGGCAATCTGTTCGCGAATATAGCGGGCACCGTTGTATGTGCCCATGAGAATTAATATTTGAGCCATGTAAATATTGTACCGGTTTTATGAATACTATTCTTGTCACCGGAGGTGCCGGCTACATTGGAAGCCACACAGTTATTGAGCTGCTTGAAGCAGGCCATAGAGTCATTGTCATAGACAATCTCAGTAACAGCAAAATAAATGCTTTGCACAAAGTCGAACAGCTCACCCGCACAAAAATTCCCTTAGTCGTGGCTGAAGTCCAAAACAAGAAGGCTTTGCGCGAAGTTTTCAGCACCTTCAATATCAGTGCAGCAATCCACTTTGCAGGGCTTAAAGCAGTAGGAGAGTCAGTCGCCAACCCACTGCTATATTACCGCAACAATCTTGAAAGTGGCCTTGCATTGATTGAGGTTATGCAAGAATTTAACGTTAAAAAACTTGTTTTCAGCTCCTCCGCCACCGTATATGGCGACCCGACCTCGCTGCCGATTACCGAGGCGGAATCCATCAAGCCGACCAACCCTTACGGCCAGACCAAGGCTATGTTCGAGCAGATTCTGCGCGACCTCGGCCATGCCGATCCGGAATGGGCCATCGCGCTGCTGCGCTACTTCAACCCGGTCGGCGCCCACGTATCCGGTCAGATCGGCGAAAGCCCCAACGGCGTGCCCAACAACCTGATGCCCTACGTGGCCGAAGTGGCCACCGGCAAGCGCCCCTTTCTGCGCGTGTGGGGCAACGACTACCCCACCCCGGACGGCACCGGAGTGCGCGACTACATTCATGTTGTCGATCTCGCCAAAGGCCACGTTGCCGCCCTGACGGAAATCGACCGCAGCGCCGGCTGCTTTGCCGTCAACCTAGGCACCGGCCGGGGTTACAGCGTACTCGATATGGTCAAAGCCTTTGAAAAAGCCTCCGGCAAACCGGTGCCGTATCAGATCATGGAACGCCGCCCGGGCGACATTGCCAGTTGCTACGCCGACCCCTCGCTCGCCCGGGAAAAACTCGGCTGGCAGGCGCAATACGACATCGAACGCATGTGCGAAGACGCCTGGCGCTGGCAATCGCTCAACCCCAACGGATTCGACAGCTGAACAAACCCTCCGCACTTTGCTATACTTGTATAGCAAAGTGCGTCAAATTCCGAGGAGCCAGTCATGCTTGCCATCCGCCTGCCTGCTGAAATTGAAGAACGTCTGGAAAAATTGGCCAAAGCTACAGGCCGCACCAAGACTTTTTATGCCCGCGAAGCCATTCTGGAGCACCTGGATGATCTGGAAGATCTGTACATGGCCGAACGCGAGTTGAAAGCCATTCATGCGGGCGAATCAGACACCGTTCCTCTTGAAGAAGTGATGAAGCAATATGGCATGGAAGATTGAGCTGTCCGGCCTGGCCCGCAAAAATCTGGCCGCTCTCGATCCCCAACATAGCCGCCGAATTCTGAATTTTCTCCACGAACGTGTAGCAACTTTGGATTCTCCCCGAAGCATTGGAGAAGCCCTGCAAGGCTCAAAACTGGGTGATTTCTGGAAGTACCGCGTTGGTGATTACCGGATCATCGCCAATATAGAAGACGGTAATCTGCGTATCCTCGTCGTCAAAATTGGCAATCGTCGTGAAGTGTACCGTTGAATAAAATTGCCTTAATCATCCCCACCCTCAATGGCGGCCCGCGCTGGCAAGAAGCGCTGCAGGCCATTGATAGCCAGACCCTGCAGCCGGACCGCAAACTGGTCATCGACTCCGGCTCGGACGACGCCACGGCAGATCTGGCCCGTCAGCAGGGTTTTGAAGTCATCACCATCACCCGCCAGCAATTCAACCATGGCGCTACCCGTCAGCAGGGTGCCGACCATGTAGCCGATTGCGACATTCTGGTTTACCTGACGCAGGATGCTGTTCTGGACACGCCGGACGCGCTGCAGCAACTGGTCAGCCAGTTCGCCAACCCGCACATCGGTGCCGCCTATGGCCGACAGTTGCCACACACCGATGCCGGCCCATTCGGCAGCCATGCCCGGCAGTTCAACTACCCGGCGCAATCGCGCGTCAAATCCATTGCCGACGCCGGCGAGCTGGGCATTAAAACCCCGTTTCTGTCGAACTCTTTTGCCGCTTACCGACGCGCGGCATTGCAGCAGGCCGGCGGCTTCCCGACCAACGTCATCCTGGCGGAAGACATGATCGCTGCCGCGCGCATGCTGCAACAAGGCTGGCACATTGCTTACGTCGCCGAAGCCGCCGCCCGCCACTCACACGACTACACCCTGCTGGAAGAATTCCGCCGCTATTTCGATACCGGGGTGCTGCACACCCGCGAACCCTGGCTGCTGCAAGCTTTCGGCACGGCAGAAAAATCCGGCGGCGGCTTTGTCCGCTCGGAACTCGCCTACCTGCGGCAACACGCGTTCTGGCTTATTCCCCAGGCGGTGGTGCGGAATGCGCTAAAATATGCCGGCTATCGCCTTGGCAAAGCCGAGGCACGGCTGCCCCGGGCGCTCAAACCGCACCTGAGCATGCACAAGCGCTACTGGCAAACACACACCCATGCTTAAAGAACACGGCGACCTCACCCACGCAGCCGTCCGCCTGACGGACCTGGCCAGCATCACCCTGTCAGCCTGGCTGGCGGCCCATGCCTACTTGCACTGGCCCAGCCTGCCGGACCACTACAACCTGCTCATCCTGCTGGTGCTGCTGCTGAGCCTGACGGTTTTCCCGCTCTTTTCCGTCTACCAGATCTGGCGTGGCGGCTCGCTTGCCGCCGAACTGCGCAATATCGGACTGGCCTGGCTGGCCGTCGGTCTCATCATGGTTGGCGGCATCTTCCTTACCAAATCAGCCGAATATTTCTCCCGCGGCTGGATACTCTACTGGCTCGTTTTCGGCTGGGTCGGCCTCACCGCCGAACGTGCGCTGTTGCGCGGCGTGCTGCGCTTTCTGCGCCGCCACAACGTCAACCTGCGCCATATCGTGCTCGCCGGCAACGCAGCGCAAGTCGATGAAATTACCCAACGCATCGAGCAGTCTCCCTGGGCAGGATTCCGCGTACAGGGCTATTTCGGTCCGTCCGGCGCGACCACAACGCACCTCGGCAACTACGACAAGCTGGCCGACCATGTAGGCCGACAGCACACCGATCAGGTCTGGATCGCCCTGCCGTTGCGGGAAGAAGAACAGGTCCAGCACATCATGC
>JAJZTZ010000158.1 GCA_021847305.1 Pseudomonadota bacterium
ATGAGGAACCCAAGCGGTGGCATGATGATGTCGTTGACCAGCGAATCGACAATTTTGTTGAATGCCGCGCCGATAATAATACCGGCAGCCATGTCGATCATGTTGCCTTTGACGGCAAACTCCTTGAATTCACTCATCAGGCTCATGGTTGGTGCTCCCCGTGTTGTTGGTAATGTTCAGACGATGTCGTAACCGGCGTCTTCAATGGCTTGTTTGAGGCTGTCGACGCTTACTTTGGCGCTGTCGTGATCGATTTCGACCCGGCCGGCTTCCAGAGAAATATCCACTTTATCGACCCCGGGCATCGGCTCGACCACCTTGCGGATACTGTTGACGCAGCCCATGCAGGACATGCCGCTTACATTGAGTACAGTGTGAGTCATTGTTATATTCCTTTCGAGTTATGGTTATGGCAGAAAATCAGTCTAAACGCAAAAACTTGAGCCGTTTGAGCAACAAGGAGTTGCTTACCACGGAAATCGAACTCATCGCCATGGCGGCGCCGGCAATGACCGGATTGAGCATGCCGAACGCGGCAAGCGGGATGCCGAGCACATTGTAGATGAAGGCAAAGAACAGGTTCTGGCGGATTTTGCCTACTGTGGCGCGGGAAATCTCGATGGCAGTGAGGCTGCCGCGCACCGGATGATGCATCAGGGTGGCATCGGCCGTTTCCATGGCAATATCCGTGCCGCCGCCGACGGCAAAGCCGACGTCGGCGGCGGCCAGGGCCGGTGCGTCGTTGATGCCGTCGCCAACAAAACCGACTTTTTTACCTTCGCTTTGCAGTTGTTTGACAATGGCCGCTTTGCCCACCGGCGTGGTTTCGGCCCAGAAACGGTCAATGCCGGCTGCGGCGGCAATCTGCTGCGCTGTCTGGTTACTGTCCCCGGTGACCATGGCCGTGCTCACCCCCTGGGCATGCAGCAGTGCCAGCATGGCCGATGTGTCGCTGCGCAAAGGATCGGCAATATCAATCCAGCCCTGATACAGCCCGGCCTGGCCGATATGAATGCGCGTGCCGTTTTGCGCCGGCAGTGCGGCGGGCAGGGTATAGCCGTGTTGCTGGAGGAAGACGGCATTGCCGGCGTGACTCGGCTGCCCGTTGATGTGTCCGCTGACGCCGGCTCCGGTATGGGCGGTGAAATTCTCAATGGCGGGAATGTTCAGGCCGCGTTGTTTTGCTGCCGCCAGTACCGCGCGGGCAAGCGGGTGTTCCGAGCCCTGTTCCAGCCCCGCAGCGAGGCGCATCAGCTCATCTTCGCTACCCTGGGCCGGCCCTGTGGCATAGACACTGGGTTTGCCTTCGGTCAGTGTGCCGGTTTTATCGAACAAAATCACATCCAGCTGGCTGGCGGTTTCCAGTACTTCGGCGTTTTTCAGCAATACCCCGCGTTCCGCACCGATACCGGTGCCGACCATGATGGCAGTGGGCGTCGCCAGGCCCAGCGCGCAGGGGCAGGCAATGACCAGCACCGCCACGGAATTGATCAGCGCCGCAGTCAGGTTGCCGGCAAGCAGCCACCAGCCAAGAAAGGTGAGGGCGGCTATGCCGACAACGACCGGCACGAAGACCCCGGAAACCTTGTCCGCCAGACGCTGAATGGGCGCCTTGCTGCCCTGCGCGGCGGCCACCCAGCGAATGATCTCGGCCAGTACTGTGTCGCTGCCGACCCCGGTGGCTTTGCAGCGCAGCATACCCTGCTGGTTCTGGGTGGCGGCAAAAACCGTATCGCCCGGTTGTTTACTGACCGGCAGACTTTCACCCGTGAGCATGGCTTCATCGACACTGGAATGCCCTTCCAGCACTTCACCGTCGACTGGAATGCGTTCGCCGGGGCGGACAATCACGATGTCGCTGTGTTTAAGCTGCTCAATGGGGACTTCCACCAGTTCGCCGTTGCGTTCGACGCGCGCGGTTTTCGGCTGCAGACCAAGCAGTTTGCGAATGGCGCCGGAGGTGTGCTGTTTGGCCCGCTGCTCCAGCAGCTTGCCGAGCATGACCAGAGTAATGACTGCCGCACCCGCTTCATAATAGACATGCAGGTGCTCCGCTCCCAGCAATGTGACCGCCAAACTGTAGCCGTATGCCATGGATGTGCCCAGCGCCACCAGAACGTCCATGTTCGCGCCGCCGCCGCGCAGGGCATGCCACGCCCCTTTGTAAAAGCGTGCCCCCAGCCAGAACTGCACCGGCGTGGCGAGCAGCAGTTGCAGCCACCTGGGCAGAATGTCTGCATGGCTGCCGGGCATGAACAGCATTTGCAGCACCAGGGGGAGCGTCAGGGCTACGCCGGTCCAGAACGGCCACAGGTTAACCGGCGGCTCTTCCTTGCTCAGCGCGTCTTCGGGATGGGCAATCGCTTCGGCGCCGTATCCGGCTTTTTCCACTGCCTCGATCAGCCGCGTCACATCGGGGGCGTCTGCTGCCAGTGACAGGTGCGCGCTCTCTGTGGCGAAATTGACGCTGGCAGATACTCCGGGCTGGCGGTTCAGAACTTTTTCAATACGCGTGGCACAGGCTGCACAGGTCATGCCTGTGAGTTTCAGATCGCATGATTGGGGAGCCGGAGCATTCATGGGCAGACCTCTTTGTTCAAGCGCATTACTTTACTTTATTGGACCCCGGTGTGAAAGCCAAAGTTCGGATCTGTGTGGCGACGTAAGGCGGGTGGAGAGAAGAGAGGGGGGAGCGATAAATAAAAATTAGCAGAAATGTCATCTTGCCGTAAAAAAGTGCTTGCACAAAAAATAATAATATTAGATAATTCTAATAACACTTGCATCCGCCCCTTCCCCGGGGCAGCAGTGTTGTCTCCTCCATCCTCCTCCTTTGGTGGAATTTATGGCGCGGGCTTACCCCCGCGCCCTTTTTTTGCCTGTAGAATACCGGCATAAAGAAAAATTCCCGGCAGGAGTCCGATCATCATCGAATTTCGCACACAGTTTCCACCGCAGCTCATCGAGTTCGGCGCTGTGCTTGAATCGATGCGCCTGCTTTCGCTCGCCGTCTGCGCGATGCAGCGGGATAAACCGCTCCCTCCCGAACTGCCCCTGCTTGATGTACCCCAGGCGGAAGATTTGTACGGCGAACTGGAATCGCTCTGGTTGCGCTACACCAATGCATTACGGGCTTTCAAATCGGTTTGTGAAACGGTGCTGGAAGCCATTGAGCAGGACGATCAGGACGCCGCCGTCAGGCTGTTGGACGAGGCACACCAGGCAGGAGAGCAGCTGTACGTGCTGCTGGTAAGCGGCAGTCTGCAGGAATTGGCCGCGCATTTTTCCCGGCGCGAGCAATTGCTGATGGCCAAATTTGAGGCAGGCTTCTGCGAAGCCGCCCAATTGGGCCAGTTCTCCGTTGCCCTGGATGATAATCGCATCGTCGCCGCCGATACTGAATTTCTGCGTTTTGTTGGCTTGCCGGCCGGCATGGTGGTCGGCGCACCGGTAACCACTCTGTTTCCGGCGGACGAATGGGCGCGCTTGCTGCATGCCGTAAACATGCCGTCCGACACAGGCAGGAAAGCCAGCATTACTGTGCGGGCAAACGGCTATGACGAAAAGCGCGTCATGCTTAAAGTGGTCGCCAGTATCGTGGCGGCTGACGGCGGCCAGGTGTTGCAGGGCTTTGCTGTCGACTGGAGTCAGACCGAGTCGGATATTCAGCAGCGTCGCCTGCTGGCGGCAGCCATCGATGTTTCGGACCGCATGGTGCTGATCACTGACAGAAACCAGCAAATCGTTTTTGCCAATCAGGCTTTCACGCACATGAGCGGTTATGCGCTGGAAGAAGTGAAAGGCAAGACCCCCCGTATTCTGCAAGGACCAGACACCGACCAGGCAACCCGTAAACAGATTCGTGAAGCGCTTGCTCGGGGCGAACGCGTGCACGCGGAAATACTGAATTACAGTAAAGAAGGGCTGCGTTACTGGGTTGATCTGTCAATCGTGCCGGTGCGGGACGATTACAATGAAGTCACGCATTATGTGTCAGTCGGGCATGACTCGACCGATCGCAAGGCCCAGGAATTGCAGATCACGAAAATGGCCCTGTTCGACCATTTGACCGGCTTGGCCAACCGCCGTGCCGGCGAGGAGCGGCTGCAGCTTGAATGGAAGCGCGCTGCACGGCAGGATGGCCTGTTTGCCGTGGCACTGGTCGATGTCGATTTTTTTAAGCGTATAAACGATACCTACGGTCATGCAGTGGGTGATGAGGCTTTGAAGCACATCGCCCGTTTGATCCGCTCGGCATTGCGCGGCGGCGACTGGGCAGCCAGATGGGGTGGGGAAGAGTTTCTGGTCTGCTTCAGCCTGACTGAAGGTGAGCAGGCGCGCCCCGCCGCAGAACGCTTACGCCGGGCAATCGAACGGGCGGTGCTGGCGACCGAGGGCAAAGAGCTGAATATGACGGTCAGCATTGGTCTGGCGGTATTCAGCGAGCGCTACCACCAGCTTGACGACATGGTCGAGGCGGCCGATATGCTGCTATACAAGGCCAAGGAGCGGGGCCGCAACCGGGTTGAAGGTTGAGCGCCCGAGGCGCAAAAAAAAAAGCCCGACCTAAGTCGGGCTTCAGATTGCTGAGCAGGCGGGCAGAAAATCTGCCCGGCACGGAAACGCGATTAAATCAGCGTTTCCTTAACATGGGCGTTGCCCATGTTGGTTTTCACCACAAGGGGAAATTTCTCAGGCCTTATTGACCAAAGAAATTTTTCACCTTGTGGTTCCGGCCGGGCAGTTGCCCTTAACTTGCTGCTAGCAGCAAGTTAGGCTTCACCGTAACGTGAAACTTTTGCGGCCTACTGGCCAAAAAAGTTTTTCACTTTATCCATCCAGGATTGGGCCTGAGGATTGTGGCGGGCGCTGTCCTGCTGGTTGATGTCTTCCAGTTCGCGCAGCAGTTCCTTTTGGCGTTCGGTCAGGTTTACCGGGGTTTCCACATA
>JAJZTZ010000159.1 GCA_021847305.1 Pseudomonadota bacterium
CCGGGCGACATCGACCTTGCGGCGCAGAAACTCGTCATATTCCCTTGCTTCGCGCTGGCGTTGGACAAACTCGCGCATCAGTTCGCGCATGACCTGAGACGCCGGCCGGTGAACAGCTTCGGTCTCGGCCATAAAGTCGGCGCGCAGCTCGGGTTCCAGCTTCATTGTGAAAACAGCTTCTTTCGACATGGCGCAACCCCTTCCAATGATGTACATACCAAGTATATATGTTGTTAGTACTTTGTGCTAAGCGGTTTTGCTTACAATGGAAAACCTAATCTCCAAACAAGCCAAAAACAGTAAACGACGAATTCTGTCGCATATGACCGTACAATAGTCCCATCTTCACTTTTTCACGGAGCCTCCCATGAGCGACAATTGCCACCGTCATTTTTTGATCCTGCAATCTCTACCCCGATTACCTCAGAAAATCGACATTGAACGAATCTCTAAACAACTAAGTGCGGCGGGACATGAGGTTGATATACGCACTGTCCAGCGCGATCTGAACAAACTTTCTGAAACCTACCCCATTGTCAGCGATAGCGCCAAGCCCGCCGGGTGGAGCTGGACACGCGATGCCATCATGATGAACTTGCCTGCGCTTGACCCACATGCAGCACTGGCCTTGCAACTGGCGCACAGTTATCTGGAACGGCTGCTTCCTTCCACCACTCTCGATCACCTTGAGCCACAGTTCCGCCTCGCGGCAGAAACGCTGGACAAGCACGGCAACGGGTTGCGCAAGTGGCCTGACAAAATCCGTGTTCTTCCTCGTGGCCCGGCACTGGCCGCACCCAAGGTAAATCCGGAAGCCCAGTCTGGGCTCTACGACGCCCTGCTGAAAGAAAAACGTGTCCGCATCCATTATCGAAAAAGCCTCGCCGAAGAATCCAATGAATACGAGCTCAACCCGCTCGGACTGATCGTCCGAGACCGGGTGTCCTACCTGATTGCCACTGCTGGCGACTCTCTGGACGTGAAGCAGTACGCCCTGCACCGGATGGAGGCCGCAGAAATTCTCGACACTCCGGTCATCTGCCCGAAAGGCTTCGATATCGATGCCTTCATACGCCAAGGCGAGATGGCCTTTGCCACCGGCAGGAATATTCATTTGCGCTTCGCTCTGGCATCCCTTGCAGCCCGCCAGTTGCGCGAATGCCCACTGGCGCCAGACCAAACCATCATCGAAGCTGAAACGGAGGATGACTACCCCATCATTGAAGCCACCGTGCAGGACTCAATGGAGCTGCGCTGGTGGCTGCAATCCTTCGGTGACGAGGCCGAAATTCTGGAGCCGTCAGATCTGCGTGAAGATTTCCGGAACGTGGCCAACAACCTGGCGAGTTATTACGCCGATGAATCTGCTTGAAAAGGGTAAAGACCATGACAACCAAGCCACGGCCTCGCGGCCTTTCAAAATCCAAGCTGCTCGAATACCGCCAATGTCCCCGCCGGCTTTATCTTTCAGTCCATCACCCTGAGCTCAAGCAGGAAAGTGATGATAGCCAGCAGAATTTTGCCACCGGCAACGAGGTAGGGGAGATCGCCCGCACCTTGCACCCGGAGGGCATCCTGATCGAGCAGCAAAGCCTTTCGGCAGCGCTGCGCGAAACAGTAACGCTCCTTGCCGAGAAACCGCGCCGCCCCCTGTTCGAGGCTACATTCCAGCACAGCGGCCTACTGGTAAGGGCCGACCTGCTCCTGCCCGCCAAGCGGGGCTGGCATCTGGTGGAAGTAAAATCTTCCTGCGAAGTAAAACCCTACCACCTCGAAGATGCCGCGATCCAGACCCATGTTCTGCGCAGTAGCGGCATCAACGTGGCGAGCGTTGCCATTCAGCATATCAACAAACAATTCGTCTACCCCGGCAAGGATTGCTACCACCAGGTCAAACGGAATGGCGAGATCAACAGCCTGTTCATGCAGGAGGATGTAACCGGCAAACTCGACGAGCTTATCGGTGAGGTTCCCAAATGGGTGAGCGGTGCCCAAGCCACCCTGGCTGGCAAAATGCCGCCACCTACCGGAGACTGTGAAAAACCTTTTCCCTGTCCTTTTCAGGAGTTCTGTTATCCAGCCGAATCACAGCCCGAATACCCGGTTACTCTGCTGCCGCAGGCAAACGGCAAGAAAATTGCCGCCAACCTGCTGGAGCAAGGTTATGTCGATCTGCGGGACGTTCCCCAAGCATTATTGAAAAACGAAACCCACCAACGCATCTGGAAAGTAACCCGCACAGGCAAGCACTACCTAGGCAAAGGCGCAGCGGTCATCCTCTCGGCACTGCCTTACCCCCGCTATTTCCTCGATTTTGAGACCATCAACCCTGCCGTGCCGACCTGGAAAGGAACTTTCCCCTACCAGCAAGTTCCGTTTCAATGGTCATGCCATATTCAGCGTCGCACAGGAAAGCTGGACCACAAAATGTTTCTCGACTTAAGCGGCAACGACCCCTCACGCAGTTGCGCCGAAACGTTGATTGGCACACTCGGCAAGCGCGGGCCAGTGTTCGTCTACTACCAGAGCTTCGAAATCGGTCGGCTAAAGGAACTGGCAGCACGCTACGCAGATTTGGCTGAAGAACTTGAAGCTATTATCAAGCGGATCGTGGACTTGTTGCCGATTGCCCGTGAGCATTACTACCATCCCGACATGATGGGTTCGTGGTCGATCAAGGCGGTGCTGCCCACGATTGCGCCCGATCTCGATTACGCCAACCTCGAAGAAGTGCAGGATGGCGGCGCAGCGCAGGCAGCCTATCTGGAGGCGATCCACCCCGAGACTATGGTGGACCGCAAGCGGGAACGGGAAAAGCAGTTGCGGGTATACTGTGAGCGGGACACTGGGGCAATGGTGCGTCTCGCCCAGTTTTTAACCACTGGAAAAACGGCCACTACAAAACGAAGGAAAATCCCATGACTGTCTGGCACAATTGCCTTGTTGATGTAGTTTATTACGATGAACGTCCAGCGCTACTGCGCGACGAAGGCTACCAAATAAAAATCGACGACCATGAAATAGTAGTCTCTTATCAGGACGAGGATGGCTGGGTCGAATATCGCGGCAAGAATAATGGGGACGGGCACTTTCAGCTTGCTGCTCCAGAGCGTAAAGGCAAGGCATCATTACATCGTTTCCTTCCGGATGGTGAAATTCTGGAGGGCTACTGGCAGGAAGAGGGGCATCAAGGGATGTGGCGCATCACACTCAAGTAAAGAGATAGTACAAAAGCTGCAATCGAGTTTCTCTAATAGCTACTACAACTAAATTTAACTATCTACGAAAATATGGCTCTCCACCCTTTCGTGTAAAAACAATTGCTGCCAAGCACCAAGCGCCGCTCCCGTCTTCTTTGCCGCGATGGATTGATCCCGGCCAAGATATAGCCGTAAGATCGTGATCATCAGCATAATCTTTCGCCCTGCAATGAATGTTATCAATCAACTCCCGCAGTTTCCCACTGGCGTTATCGTGTTTTCTTATAGGGTCGGACACATCGGCATAATAAACAAAAGCACCAAACTGGAAAGAGGAATAGAAGTGGCCCCATTCGTTTGAACAGCAGCCTGAGTTTTTTAAGTGGATTCTCTGCTGATTCTCACGCTGCCAGTTTAACCGTCGGCAGCATCACGGCATAAGCTTCATCCGGTGTTTTCTTGCCCAGGCTCGAATGCGGTCTGGATCGGTTGTACCAGTCCATGTATTGCATGATCGAGGTTCTGGCTTCGGTGACCGAGCCATAAGCATACAAATACACCCGCTCGTACTTCACCGATTTCCACAGACGCTCGACGAACACATTATCCCGCCAGGCTCCGCGCCCGTCCATGCTGAGCTTGCAGCCCTGTTCCTTGACGGCCTGCACAAACTCATAGGCGGTGAACTGGCTGCCTTGGTCGGTGTTCACAATCTCCGGCCTGCCGTGGCGGTTGAATGCCTCTTGCAGCACATCAACCGCATGACAGGCTTCCAGCGTGATGGCGACCTTCGCTGCCAGTACCTTGCGGCTGGCCCAGTCCACTACGGCGGTGAGGTAGACGAACCCTTTGGCCATCGGGATGTAGGTCGTATCCAGTGCCCAAACCTGGTTGGCCCGGTTGATGGCAAGACCACGCAGCAAGTAGGGATAAATTTCATGCCCGGGGTGCTTCTTGCTGGTGCCCGGCTTCCTGTATAGCGCCTCAATGCCCATGCGCGCCATCAGCGTGCCAATGTGCTTACGCCCGACCTTGAAGCCCTGCCGATTGAGCTGGTCGCGCAGCATGCGCGCGCCCATGAAGGGGTGCTCCAGGTGCAATGCGTCGATGCGACGCATCAGCGCCAGATCGGCGGCGCCGACAGGCCTGGGCAGATAATACACGCTGCCCCGGCTGATGCCGGCCAGCTTGGCCTGACGGCTGATCGAAAGTGCGTGGTTACCGTCTATCATCGCTTTGCGCTCAGCAATCCCACCTTGGTGAGCGCGCTTTCTAAAAAATCATTCTCCAGTGTCAGTTGACCAATCTTGGCGTGCAACGCCTTCAGGTCAACCGGTGGCTCTGCCGGAGGAGCCCCACCGCCAAATACGTCGGCAGCCCGCTCGCTGAGTTGCCGTTTCCACTCTGTAATCTGGTTGGGATGCACTTCAAACCGCTGCGCCAGCTCGGCCAGCGTCTTGTCGCCGGCCATCGCTGCCAGCGCCACTTTGGCTTTGAACACCGCTGAGTGCGTTCGTCTCGCTCTTTTTGCCATCTTCCGCTCCATTTCTTCGCCCCGTAGGGCCGTCAAAGGTAGCAGATTCTCCACTTATCGGCTTGTTCAGATTTCCGGGGCCACTTCTTTCCGGCACAACCACCCAGGTCGAACAGTACGCTTACAATTACCGCATTCACTGCTAATTTATGTATCGTGTTCATTTGGAATACCTCCATGTTTAACATCCGGTGCCAGGGAAATTCCTGCCCGGT
>JAJZTZ010000160.1 GCA_021847305.1 Pseudomonadota bacterium
ATACCGATCCCACTGAGGATCAGACAATTGAATTTCCCGAATACGATATTGATGACGATACAACCGACAGCGACGAGCAATCCTGTATCAACTGGTGCAGCTAGGGCATGAAATCCTTATTCACCCCTGCCCGCGGATAGTATTCCGCAAATAGTCCTACTGCTTACCGTTCGCTGTTGAATCCAAACTCACCTTATTGTCTTAGGCATGCTCGACACGCCTCAGGCAAAGCTGGCAAGGCGCATCAGGCTTTCGGGTGACGCTGCCTCAACGCTAAAGCCCAGGCGCTGACGCAACTCCACCACACGCCCGACTATGATCAGGCTGGGCGAGGAAAGGCGCTCGCCACGAATGCTGGACGGAAGCGATGCAAGCGTGCTGGTGAAAACACGCTGATCGGGCAGCGTACCGCGTTCTACAACCGCTGCAGGCATGTCGGCAGGCATGCCATATGCCTGCAACTGCGCGCAGATATGATCAACGTTGGCCAGCCCCATATAAAACACCAGCGTCTGCCCTTCGGCAACCAAAGCACGCCAGTCTATTTCACATCCTTCTTCTTTGGTATGACCGGTCACGAAACGAACTGACTGGGCGCAATCACGGTGTGTAAGGGGGATGCCGCTGTAGGCAGCGCAGCCGCTCGCGGCAGTAATGCCGGGCACCACCTGGCACGGCACACCGGCTGCGGCAGCGCATTCCAGTTCTTCGCCGCCGCGACCGAAAATGAACGGGTCCCCGCCTTTCAAACGCGCCACACGCTTTCCTTGGCGAGCCAGATCCACCAGCAACTGATTGATGTCGTTCTGCGGCAGCGTGTGCCGCCCCATGCTCTTACCTACATCAATACGCTCCGCCTCGCGCCGGGCCAGATTGATAATACTCTCCGGCACCAGACGGTCATATACCAGTACATCGGCTTGCTGCAATAGCCGCAATGCCTTGAGAGTCAGCAAATCGGGATCGCCCGGCCCGGTACCGATCAGCCACACTTCCCCCTGCTTAGCCACAATAGGCGCGTGCAAGGCTTCTTCGATGAACTTTTCGGCCGCCTCGTTCCGTCCAGAGGTGGCAAGCTGGGTCAGGGGCCCGTCAAGCATGCGTTCCCAGAAATCCCGGCGCTGCTCCAGACGGGGAAAACGGACTTTGACTGCGTTACGATAACGCCCGAGCAGGTCCGCCAACACGCCAAAACCAGCGGGAATATACGTTTCCAGCCGAGCTTTAAGCAGGCGCGCGAGAATCGGCGAGCGTCCGCCGGTCGATACGGCGATGGTGATGGGGCCGCGTTCGACAATGGAAGGCAGAATGAAGCTACACAATTGCGGCTGGTCGGCAACATTGACGGGTATGCCATGGCGCTCGCACTCGTCGAACACCAAGCGGTTAATCGCCTGATTGTCGGTAGCCGCCACAACCAGACGGTAGTTCCGGACAATGCCGGGACCGAAAGTCTGCTCTTTCCAGACCACCTTGCCGGCATCGTGCAGCGCCAGCAGTTCCTTGCATGCGCGCGGCGCTATCAGCGTAACCCGGGCACCGGCCTGCAGCAGCAGTTCGGCCTTGCGTACAGCTACGACACCGCCGCCAATCACGAGAACGTTGCGGTCTTTGAGGTTCATAAATATGGGCAGATTTTCCATGCTGTTTCTCCTCAAGCGGCTTTGTGATGGGACAGGATCATTGACTTGAGCTCCGGCACGCAGGAACCGCAATTGGTGCCGCAGCGAAGCTTGTGGCCAAGTTCATCGACCGTGGTGCAGCCCTCTTCGATGGCCGTATGGATGGCCTGTTCGCCGACGCGGAAACAGGCGCAAATGGGGCGGCCGGACTGCACCCCGCCGACCGGCGCCTGCCCAGCCAGCAATGCCAGACGGTCCATGGTGCCGCCGACTTCACTGGCAAATGCCAGGCTCACCGCTTCCCGGTCGATTTCCGGATAGTCCGGTGCGACATACAGGGCAGCAAGTGGCTGGGAATTAGCCAAAATGACCAGATGACAGTGATCGCCGTTGTTCTGCCCCGCTACCTGAATCACCCCCTGAACACCGCAACGCGCCTGCAACCACTGCTGCCAGTCGGCCGGCAGGTCCTGCCCGGCCAGCTCATAACGTTGATACTGTTCGCCCGGTATGCGGACCCAGTAGTTCACGCCGGCCAAATCCACCTGACCGCGGCTGTAGAGCACGGCCTGCCAACGTGGCAGCCAACGCTCGACACGAACCGCGCCGTGTTTCAATTCGGGCTGCCCCGAGAGCTGGTCGTTCACGCCCGGTATCAGACTCCCCATCCGTGCCTGCGCAGCAAACTGACCGTTCCAGTGCATTGGCACGAATACCGACCCCGGGCGCTGCTCTTCACGCAGTCGCGCCCGCGCTAGCATCCAGCCGATCGGCGAACTGATACGGAGCAGATCGTTCTCCTGCAGACCTTGTATTTCCGCATCCGCCGGATTTATTTCGCAGTAAGGTTCGGCGGTATGAGACAGCAAACGGGTTGCTTTACCGGTACGAGTCATGGTGTGCCATTGGTCGCGCACCCGACCGGTGTTGAATACATAGGGATAATCGACACTTGGCGGATTAGCAGGCATACGCGGTGTAATGGGAATAAAGCGCGCCCGGTTGTCCTGGGTATGAAACCGGCGGTCAGCAAAAAGGCGCGCCGTACCCGTCGGTGCCTGCGTGGTTACCGGCCATTGAACAGGGATCATGGCATCGTAGGCGGTATCGCTGATATCAGCCAGAGCACCAATATTGAATGCCCGTTGTCCATCATTCTCAAAGCCGGACAGGCGGGCATGTTCGCGAAAGATGTCAGCCGGTCCGCTGTAGGAAAAGCCGGCGGCAAACCCCATACGCTGTGCCACCTGGCTGATAATCCACCAGTCGTGCCGGGCTTCGCCGGCCGGGGGCAGAATACTGCGTTGACGCGAAATACAGCGTTCGGAGTTGGTCACCGTGCCGCTTTTCTCACCCCAACCTGTGGCAGGCAGCAGAATGTCGGCTAAACGGGCGGTGTCGGTATCGTGCGTCATGTCCGACACAACAACCAGCTCGCAGTCCTGCAGCGCCTTGCGCACGGCATCGGCGTCCGGCATGGAGACCACCGGATTGGTGGCCATGATCCACACTGCGCGGATTTTTCCCTCTGCCACGGCCTTGAACAGGTCAACGGCTTTCAGTCCGGGCTTATCGGCAATCACTGGACTGTTCCAGAAACGCTGGACCCGGGCGATATCTTGCGCAGTAAAATCCATGTGTGCGGCCAGCTGGTTGGCCAACCCGCCCACTTCACGGCCGCCCATCGCATTGGGTTGACCAGTGATGGAAAACGGACCCATGCCAGCTCGACCAATTCGCCCTGTCGCGAGGAAGCAGTTGATGATGGCATTGGATTTATCCACGCCGCTCGAAGACTGGTTGACCCCCTGGGAATACAGCGCCACACTCCGTCTGGTTTCCGAAAAGGCGCAAAAAAACGCCAGAACATCGTCGAGCGGCAATTCGCAGGCTTGCGCCACCCGCGCCGGGGTCCATTCGCGTGCTGCCTGCATCGCTGCGCCGAAACCGTTGGTATGCTGGCTGATGAAATCTCGGTCGATGGCGCCGCATCTGTTCAGCCATCCGAGCAAGCCGTTGAACAACACGGCATCTGTGCCCGGCTTGAGCGGCAAATGCATATCCGCACCTTCACAGGTAGCTGTGCGGCGTGGGTCAACGACTATGAGACGCATGCCCGGGCGCGTTTTCCTGGCTGCCTCAATGCGCTGATAGACAACCGGGTGCGCCCAGGCGGCATTGGACCCGACCAGCACAATGAGATCGGCGCACTCCAGGTCCTCGTAGCTGCACGGTACCGCATCATTGCCGAACGCGCGCTTGTAGCCTGCCACCGCTGAAGCCATGCACAGGCGTGAGTTGGTGTCGATATTGGCCGAACCGATGTAGCCTTTCATCAGCTTGTTGGCCACATAGTAGTCTTCTGTGAGCAGTTGGCCAGAAACATAAAACGCAACCGCGTCCGGACCATGTTCGCGGACAATACGGGAAAATTCTTGCGCAACCTTATCCAACGCGGCATCCCACGTCACTCGTGTACCGTTGACCTCCGGGTACAACAGCCGACCATTGAGATCCGTGGTTTCATGCAGCGCTGAACCTTTCACGCACAGACGTCCCTGATTGGCGGGATGTTGCCGATCACCCCGCACGCCAATGATGCTGTCCCCGTCGACCAGGGCTTCGACGCCACAGCCCACCCCGCAATAGGGGCAAGTGGTTTTTACCGGTTTGTCCTGAACGCGCATGCCGTCCTCGCTGAATCCGCAAAAAAAAAGCGCCCTGCCCCCGTGCGCATGATCTGCGCGGGAAGCAGGACGCCTTTGTCCATGTCTCACAACAACACCCTCCGTTGGGTGTCGTATTTTTATCTAAGCATTATTGGTGCCAACTTGAAGCACACGCTCGATCATGTCAGTCATCGCCCAGCCAAGCCGCGTGCTGCCATGTTTTTCCGCCTGGAAAGCATCCGCCTCAGCCGATCTCGTACCAGTCTCAGCGCCAGCACGCATTCGTGCTTCGCACCAGTCAGGTGCATGACCTCCAGCTAACCAGGGCGTGTTAACACTTGATCAGCCTGCCACCAGTACCCGCCCCTCGACAACGCGGACCGGGTACACCGGTGTTCTGACTGACTCATCTTCTACGCAGCTTCCATCGCTGAGGCGGAAATGCTGCTTATACATGGGCGAAGCCACAACGCGCTCGCCGTTCTGGTCTCCCAGGATGCCCCTGGAAAGCACATTGGCGCCGCATTTTGGGTCCAGGTTGCCAATGGCGAATACCTTTTCCGGACTGTCCGGCAAATGGAAAAGCGCAATCTGGGTGGTGCCCAGTCGCGCAGCAAGACCCGAGTTGGGCGGAATATCGTTCAGTGCAC
>JAJZTZ010000023.1 GCA_021847305.1 Pseudomonadota bacterium
CGGCCGGGCTCTGGTGCCGTATCGCGGCGAGCAGGGCAGCTTCCTTTATGTATCGGCGACCGATGTCATGCATCAGCGCCTGCCCGCCAATGCTCTGGCCGGCAAGATTGTGCTGGTGGGCACCACGGCACCTGGCTTGAAGGATCTGCGGGTGACGCCAGTGGGCAGCGTCTATCCCGGCGTGGAAATTCACGCCAACGTGATCGCCGGCATGCTGGAACAGAATATCCTGCAAATGCCCAAGTACGATATCGCCATCGAAATCCTCACTCTACTGGTCAGCGGCCTGTTGCTGACCGTACTGCTGCCGCGCCTGTCACCACTCAAATCCACCCTGCTGACCTTGCTGCTGCTGGGTCTGATTGTCGGCGGCAACCTGTGGGCCTGGCAGTACAAACATCTGGTCTTGCCGCTGGCTGCCAGCCTGAGCCTGGTCATTCTGATTTACGTATTTGACGTGGCCTACGGCTATTTTGTTGAATCGCGCAATCGCCACCTGATCTCGGAACTGTTCGGCCAGTATGTTCCGCCGCAACTGGTGAATGAAATGAGTCAGCACCTGGAACAGGTGAGCATGCAAAGCGACAGCCGGGAAATGACCGTGCTGTTTTCCGATATCCGCGATTTCACCAGCATTTCGGAAAAACTGACGCCGCAGGAACTGACCGATATTCTCAACACCTACCTGACCGCGATGACGGAAATCATCCACCGGTATCGCGGCACCATCGATAAATATATGGGCGACGCCATCATGGCATTCTGGGGTGCGCCGCTGAATGATCCGCAACATGCCCAGCATGCCGTTGACGCCGGGCTGGCGATGCTGGAGCGGCTGCAGCGGTTGCAGAGCGAGTTCAAACAGCGCGGCTGGCCGGAGCTGCGCATCGGCATCGGCGTAAACACCGGCATCATGAGCGTGGGCAACATGGGCTCGCAATTCCGCCGCGCCTATACAGCCATGGGCGATGCGGTCAATCTCGGCTCGCGCCTGGAAGGGCTGACAAAACAGTACGGCGTGTCTATGATAGTGAGTGAAACGACTGTCAAAGCCGCGTCACAGTCTCACTACTGCGAACTGGATCAGGTTAACGTCAAGGGCAAGCACGAACCGGTGCGGATTTTTGAACCGCAGCCCGCTGCCGGCAGCCCTTTGCCGACACGTACCGCAGAAGAGGTGCAGCTGTTTGAGCAGGCGCTGGCGCATTACCGCCAGCAGCAGTGGGAGGCAGCAGAAGCCCTGCTGCACAGGCTGGTGCAGGCACAGCCGGGGCAACGCCTCTATGCGGTCTTTTTGCAGCGGATAGAAGAATACCGGCACACACCGCCGCCGGCCGGCTGGGACGGCGTATATGAATTCCATAGCAAATAAGCGCCTATTTCAGTAGGTTACATGCCTGCGCCTGTATTCTGTGAGATGGAGCACAAGGCGCGGGACGTGCAGTTTGGTCAGTCCAAACAAGCGTTCCGTAACGCAGTAATCCGCCTCACAGAATACAGGCCCGGAGATATAAAATTATTGGGGGTTGGCTCAGGTAAGCGTGTCTGCAGCGTTGTCCGGCTGGCGAATGGAACCGCCATTCACTGCGCCGGACGCCTTGCATCCAACGCTTACCTGAGCCAACGCAAGGTATGTAACCTATTGAAATAGGCTCTAACACGGGGGAGCGCCTTATGCGCGTCAGGGTTCTCGGGTGCAGCGGGGGCATCGGCTCAGGTCTGGCCACGACCAGCTTTCTGCTTGACCACGACATTCTGCTGGATGCCGGCACCGGCGTCGGCCGGCTCAGTTTTGAAGAACTCAAGTGCATCGACCACGTCTTCCTGACCCATGCACATCTGGATCATATTGCCAGCCTGCCCTTTCTGGTCGACACCGTGGGCTTTGTCCGCACTCGCCCGATAACCGTACATGCCCTGCCCGAAGTCATCACTGCCCTGCAAAGCCATATTTTCAACTGGATGATCTGGCCCGACTTCACCCGCATTCCCGACCATGATGCCCCCTGGCTGACCTTCCGCCCGCTCACGGTCGGTGAGAGTATTCAGCTGGATGACCGCATCATCCGCCCGCTGCCGGCCAACCATACCGTACCCGCAGTCGGCTATCAGATTGATAGCGGTGCCGCCAGCCTGGTGTTCACCGGTGACACGACCACCAATCCGGCACTATGGCCTTACGTCAACGCCATTGATAATCTGCGTTACCTGATTATCGAAACCGCTTTTTGCAACCGCGAGAAAGAAATTGCCATTGCCTCCAAGCATCTGTGCCCCAGCCTGCTGGTGGATGAACTGGCGCAGTTGCAGCGCAAGGCGGAAATTTTCATCACCCATCTGAAGCCCGGGGAGGTTGAGCTGACCATGCAGGAAATTCTGCACAGTGCGGCAGCCTATAAGCCGGTGATGTTGCAACCCAGCCAGGAATTCGAACTATGAGAAAACATCTCGTCGCCCTGTTCGCTCTGACCTGCACAACCTACAGCCTGGCCAGCCTGGCCGGTGACGTTGACCTGACCGAAGCGAAAAAACTGCTGGATCAGGGTAAGGCCAAGTCCGCCTACGCGAAACTGGCGCCCTATGAATTCGCCCAGGCCGGCAATGTTGAATACGATTACCTGCTTGGGGTAGCCGCCCTGGAGGCCGGTTACCCGGACAAGGCCACACTGATTCTTGAGCGCGTGGTGGCACAGCAGCCCAACCATGCCGGCGCGCGCCTTGATCTGGCCCGCGCCTGGCTGGCCATGGGCGAAAAGGACCGGGCAAAAGCCGAATTTCTGGCGCTGAAACAACTCAATCCGCCCGAAGCCGCCAGCGTGGTGATCGCCCAGAGCCTGAAACTGATTGACCAGCAGGAACAGGCCGAGCGCGGACCGCAAGTCAGCGGCTATATCGACGGCGGGCTGGGTTATGACACCAATATTTCTTCCGTCACCAACAGCTTCAGCCAATCGGTGCAGCAGACTTATGGCATCAGCGGTCTGCAGCCGACCGGCAATGCCGTGCAGCATGAAGACGGTTATGCCTCTTTTGGCGGCGGCATCAACTACACGGCGCCGATCAAGCCGGGGCAGCAGTTTTTTGCCGCTGCCGACCTGCATCAGCGCGCTTACTTCCAGCAGGACGCCTACAACTCGACCGTGCTCGGCGGACAGGCCGGCACGGTCTGGAACAGCGGCCCGCATACCATCAAGGTGGCAGCGCTGGTGCAGGAATTCTGGCAGGAGGGCGCGGCCACTTCCAATCCGAAACCGACACTCAACCACAGCTTTGTCGGCGCACTGCTGGACTGGAAGAAAAAAATCACCGGATTCGACATGGCCGGTCTGACGCTGCAGGCAGGACAACTGCGCTACAACGACCTGCCCTACTCCAATAATGATCAATACACCCTGTCCGGCCAGTGGCTGCACGGACTGGAAGGCAATCTGCACCCGGTTTTGATGAGCAGCCTGTATTTCACCAACGAAGATGCCACCACCAAACTGAACAATGGCAGCGACAACAGCCGGCGGATCTACGGTTTGCGTGTCGGCGGGCAGATCTCGCTCAACCCGGATATAGATGTCTTTGCCCTGGCCGGCTACCAGGAGCGCGACGACAAGTATGTGGGCGCCCGGGCCCCCGGGGTACTGGGGAAAGACCAGCTCAGCGACCTGACTTTTGGTCTAAACTGGAAAGTGAAAAAGGATTGGAGTGTGGTGCCCCGGCTGACGCTGATGCACAATGACTCGAATATTCCACTGTATGCCTTCGACCGCGCCGATTTCTCAGTCACTCTGAGGCGCGACTTCCGTTAACGGGAGACAAGCAATGAAATACCTAGCCAATTGCATTCTCGCGCTGGCCTGTGTAGCGGGTACGTCTTACGCTGTAGCTGCCGAGACCGTTGCCGGGCATATTCAGTTCATTACCGGCGAAGCCACCATCATTGCCGCCAACGGCAGCAGCAGACCCGCCAGCAAGGGCGCTCCGGTCGATGCCGGCGATCGCATCCGGACAGGCCCCGCCACCATCATGCAGATCAAGATGACGGATGGCGGACTCCTGTCGGTACGCGCCAACTCCGACATGAAAATCGACCAATATCACTTTAACGGCAAAGCCGACGGCAGCGAGAAGGAGCAGTTATCCCTGGCAACCGGCACCTTCCGTTCGATTACCGGGCTGATCGGCAAGGTCAACAAACAGAACTATAAGATCACCACCCCGGTTGCGACGATCGGCATTCGCGGCACCGACCACGAGCCCTTCCACATTCCGCCCAATGCGGACAACAGCAACCAGGACGAAGCCGGCACCTATGACCGCGTCAACAGCGGCCAGACCATCCTGACGTCCAATGGCGGCAGCGTACTGCTGAACCCGAACCAGGTCGGTTACGTACCGGACAGCAACACCCCGCCAGCCCGCCTGCCGCAAATGCCGGGCTTTTTCAGCCAGCCGATCAACTTTGGTTCAGGCAGTTCGGCTGGCGCCGGCGGAGGTGATTCGGGCGACAGCGGCGATTCAACCCTGCTGTCCCAAATCGACCCGAGCAGCACGATTCTGCCGACTGACACGACCCAGCAGGCCGGCCTGACCCAGGTCGTCACCTCAACCCTGATCAGCGGCTCCACCGCCCCGGTTGGCTGGGGCGGCGCCGGCTCCTACAGCCAGCTGGTCAACAGCCTGCCCGACTCGGGCAGTGGCAGCATCAGCTACGAGCGCAGCCCGCTGGTGACTATCGGCTCCAATAACCAGCTGCTGTATCTGAAGACCACGGACAATTCCGGGCTGTTCGAATTTAACGCCAACAACGCGCCTTTATTGCAGACCGGCTCCATCCAGGTAAAAGACCCCACCACCCTGACCCCGCTGTATACGGTTTACTGGGGACGCTGGGGCAGCGGCTTCAGCGTGGTCGATAATGGCGTCCTGCAACAGTCTGTGGGCGATTTCCACTATATTTGGACCTCACAGGTGACCACTTCCAGCCAGTTGCAAACCCTGATCGCCAACCAGATGACCGGGTATTACACCAACATCGGACATACCTTGCCCACCGATCAGAACGGCACAACCGGCACACTCAACTCCATGAGCCTCAACGTCGATTTCGGCGCCCAGACCGTGCAGGCCAACATCAGCGTCAGCATGCCGAATAATGCCAACTGGGTTGCCACCGGCAACGGTTCGCTGACCCAGTTTCTCGACACCAATACAAGCGGCAGCGGCGGCGTGCCACTTTCAACCGGCTCGGGCGGCAACGTCACCATCCAGCAAACTTCATCATCCGTACACGGCCAATTCGTCGGTCCCAACGCCGAAGGGGCCATTGCTTCCTACAACATGACCGGCAACCTCGCCACCGGGGCGCCCGCATCCATCACCGGTGTGGTCGCTCTGGACAAAACCTGCGGCGGAGGCGGTTGCTGACTGGCATAATGTTATGACACCCACCCACAACAACACCCAACTGACCGAACTCAGCGACAAACTGGCTTTCAGCAAAAAACTGCAGGAAGTCACCAACCGGGTGCATGCCGCCCACAACATCGACGAAATCATGCTCGACGTAGCCCGCGAAATCCGCGTGCTGTTCGATGCTGACCGCATCACCATTTACACGGTTTCCGACGACCGTAAATGGGTGGTCACCAAGATCAAGACCGGTCTGGAAAACTTTACCGACCTGAAACTGCCGGTCAGCCCGCAAAGCGTTGCCGGCTACTGCGCCATGACCCGGCGGCTGCTCAACATCCGCGATGTCTACGACGATGCAGAACTGAAAAGCTACACGCCGGAAATGCGCTTTTTAAAAGAAGTGGACCAGCGCACCGGTTACCGCACCAAGCAAATGCTGGTGGCGCCGATCACCGACGAGAACAGTGACGTTATCGGTGTGATCCAGCTGATCAACACCCTCACCGGCCTGCCGTTTTCGGAAATCGCCACCGAAGGCGCGACCGAACTGGCCAAGACGCTTGCCATCGCCTTTAGTCAGCGCCAGGGCAATACGGCCTCGCTGGCCGGGCAACAAGCCATTCGCACCAAATACGACGACCTGATCAAGCAGGGGCTGCTGTCTGCCGAAGAACTGGTTCTGGCGCTGCGCTCGGCACGCAAAAAAGCCCGCAATCTGGAAGACATCCTGATTGAAGAATTCCAGATTGACCGGAGTGCCATCGGTACGGCCCTGGGCGCTTTCTACGGTGTACCTTACGAACCCTTCAAGGCCAGCCGGGTCAAGCCGACCGAGCTGCTGCGAAACCTGAAGCGCGACTACCTCGAAAGCGAAGGCTGGATTCCGCTGGACGACTTGCCGGAAGGCCTGATTGTCGTGGCGGTCGACCCGGAAAACGTCAAGGGCACCCGCACCGCGCAGCAGATTTTCCCCAAGGCGAAAATCGTCTACCGCGTCTGCACCGAGCAGGAATTCAAGCAGACGCTGGGCCTGTTTTACGGCATGGAATCCGACACCGGCTCAATCAGCGAAATGCTCTCGGCGCTGGAGGACGGCAGTGAGGAAAGCGGCCCGGCTACGGAAGACATTTCCGCCGCCCAGGACAACGAGCTGGTTCAACTGGTCAACAAGATCATCATCGACGCCTACAAACAGGGCGCCTCCGATATCCACATCGAGCCCGGTCCCGGCAAGAACAAAACCCTGGTCCGGTTCCGCCGTGACGGCTCACTGGCGCCTTACATCGAGCTGCCCTCGCATCTGCGCAGCGCCCTGGTTGCGCGGATCAAAATCATGTGCGACCTGGATATCGCGGAAAAGCGCAAACCCCAGGACGGCAAAATCCAGTTCAAGAAATTCGGTCCGCTCAACATCGAATTGCGCGTTGCCACCCTGCCCACCGCGGGCGGGCTGGAAGACGTGGTCATGCGTATCCTCGCCGCCGGCGAACCGATTCCGCTCGACAAGCTGGGACTGTCGAAACGTAATCTGGCCCATACCAAGGATCTCGTCACCAAACCCTACGGTCTGTTTCTGGTGTGCGGACCGACCGGTTCGGGCAAAACCACCACTCTGCATTCGGTACTGGGTTTCATCAACACACCGGAAACGAAAATCTGGACCGCCGAAGACCCGGTGGAAATCACCCAGAAGGGGTTGCGCCAGGTCCAGGTCAATCCGAAAACCGGTTTCACCTTCGCTATTGCCATGCGCGCCTTTTTGCGCGCCGATCCGGACGTGGTGATGGTGGGGGAAATGCGCGATGCCGAAACAGTGGAAACCGGCATCGAAGCGTCACTTACCGGCCACATGGTGTTCTCCACCCTGCACACCAACAGCGCACCGGAAAGCATTGTACGCCTGCTCGACATGGGCATGGACCCGTTCAATTTTGCCGATGCCCTGCTCGGCATTCTGGCCCAGCGGCTGGGCAAACGCCTGTGCAGCAAATGCAAGCAGGCCTATACACCGGGACAGAAAGAGCTGGATGAAATCCTCTCCGAGTACAGCCAGGAATTGTTGCGTACCCCGGCCTGGGAAAAGGACCCGGCTGGTTCGCGCAAGCAGGTACTGGACGAATGGCGCAAGGATTTTGGCAACGACAAGGGCGAATTTACCCTGTACAAACCGGTTGGCTGCCCCGAGTGCAACAACACCGGCTACAAGGGACGCGTCGGCCTGCATGAACTGCTGGTGTGCACCGACCGGGTAAAAAAACTGATCCAGGAAAAAGCCCGCGTGGCCGAGGTACTGGCCGTTGCACTGGAAGAAGGTATGCGCACGCTGAAACAGGACGGCATCGAGAAAGTCATGCAGGGCATTACCGACCTGCATCAGGTTCGCGCTGTCTGCATCAAGTAAGCCGAACGGCCAGGCCGAAGGAGGCCACCATGGACATGCATTCTTCACACCTGTTACAGCGCCTGAGCGATCTGAATGAAATCGGCATCGCCCTGTCGCGCGAAAAGAACCTCCCGCGCCTGCTGGAAACCATTCTGCTGGCAGCCAAATCGATCACCCAGGCCGATGCCGGCACACTGTACAAGGTGACCCCGGAGGGTAAACTCAAATTCGAAATCGTCCGCACCGACTCGCTCAATATCGCCATGGGCGGCACCACCGGGGTGGCCATCCCCTTCCCTGACCTGCCGCTGTATAACGAGCAGGGCGAACCGAACAACAACATGGTCGTCGCCTACTCGGTCCTGCACGATACCACCGTCAACATTGCCGATGCCTATACCGAACAGGGTTTCGACTTCACCGGCACGCGAGCCTTTGATCAGCGCACCGGCTATCGCTCCCAGTCGTTCCTTACCGTGCCGCTGAAAAACCACGAAAACGACATTATCGGCGTGATGCAGCTGATCAACGCGCTCGATAGCGACACCGGTAAAGTGCGGGTTTTCGACCGGGAAGACCAGCAGCTGGTCGAGTCGCTTGCTTCCCAGGCTGCCATCGCTCTGACCAACCGGCAGCTGATTTCACAGCTTGAAGTGTTGTTCGAATCCCTGATCAAGCTTATCAACACCGCCATCGACGAAAAATCGCCTTACACCGGCGGACACTGTGCCCGGGTACCCGAGCTGACCATGCTGATCGCCGAAGCCACCAACAACACCCGCGAGGGTCCGCTGGCCGACTTTCACATGAGCGACAAGGATCGTTATGAACTGAAAATCGCCGGATTGCTGCATGATTGCGGCAAGATCACCACGCCGGTGCACATCGTCGACAAGTCGACCAAGCTGCAAACCCTGTTTGACCGCATCGAACTGGTCGACACCCGCTTCGAAGTCCTCAAGCGCGATGCAGAAATTCAGAAGCTGCACGCCCAGCTGGCCGCCAATGGTGAGGCGCAGACAGTTAACCAGGCCGAACAGCAATACCGCGAACGCATCAGCCAGCTCGACGACGACCGCGAATTCCTGCGCAAGGCGAACATCGGCGGCGAGTTCATGACCGCAGCAGACCAGACGCGGGTAGAGCAGATCGGCGCCTACATCTGGCGCGACCCGAATGGCAACGTGGTACCCTTCCTCAACAGTTCGGAAATGGCCAACCTCAAAATCGCCAAGGGTACCCTGCTACCGGAAGAGCGCGAGATCATCAACCACCACATCGTTTCCACCATCAACATGCTCGAGGCACTGCCCTGGCCGAAACACCTGAAAAATGTCCCGGAATTTGCCGGCGGCCACCATGAGCGCATGGACGGCAAAGGCTACCCGAAAGGCCTGACGGGCGAGCAGATGTCGGTACAGGCGCGCATGATGGCGGTAGCCGATATTTTCGAAGCCCTGACAGCCCGCGACCGCCCCTACAAACTGGGTAAAGCCCTGACGGAAGCCCTGACCATCCTCGGCCGCATGAAAGAGGATCACCATATCGACCCTGACCTGTTTGACGTATTCATCCGCCACAAGGTCTATCTCGAGTACGCCAAGCGCTTCCTCGAACCCTATCAGATCGACGAAGTCGACGAGAGCAGGATTCCCGGCTATGCGCCTTGAGGCGTGAGGCGTGAGGCGTGAGGCGTGAGGCGTGAGGCGTGAGGCGTCAAAAGTATAGAACCTATAGTCAATCGGCCTGATAATAGCCGCTTTACCCGGATAGACGACATCCATGCCCCTGCCCTGGCTCGGCCCCGCGCCGATTTTCCCGCCCGTTGAGCGCGCCCTGGCCGAGCCGAATGGCTTGCTGGCACTGGGCGGAGACCTCAGTCCCGAGCGTATTCTGCAAGCCTACCGCCTGGGGATTTTTCCCTGGTACAGCGAAGGCCAGCCGATCCTGTGGTGGAGTCCCGACCCGCGCATGGTGTTGTACCCGCAGGAACTGCATATTCACCGTTCGCTGGCAAAAATCATCCGCCGGGGAGGCTATGAAGTCCGCGTCGACACGGCATTCACCCGGGTTATGCACGCCTGCGCCGAACCGCGCAAGGATCAGGGAGGCACCTGGATTTCGCCACAGATGATCGCCGCCTACACGCGACTGCATGAACTGGGCTATGCCCATTCGGTGGAAACCTGGATCGACGGCGAACTCGCCGGCGGCCTGTATGGCCTTGTGCTGGGTCGCGTGTTCTACGGCGAATCCATGTTTGCCCGGCGCAACGACGCCTCGAAAATCGCCTTCGTCCATCTGGTGAGGCAATTGCAGCACTGGAACTTCGCGTTGATCGACTGTCAAATGAATACCGCGCACCTGGCTCGCTTCGGCGCCCGGGAAATTCCCCGCGCCGAATTCACCCGGCAACTGCAGCAACTAACGACAGCAGAAGACGCCTGGCAGCCGTTAACGCAACTGGAACCCGGCACACTGGCCTAAGGTTTTGACCAGCCGCAGCAAAACGCAAAAAATCGCGCTATCATTGGAAGCATGTCAACTCTGTCTGATTTGCCGCTGGAACTGCTCCAGTTCTACGTCACAGCGCCCTATCCGTGCAGCTATCTGGATGCCCGGCAGGCGCGCTCGCAGGTTGTCACCCCAACCCACCTGATTACCCCCGCGGTCTACAGCGAACTTGCCCGTCTAGGTTTCCGCCGCAGCGGTCATTACGTCTACCGGCCCTGGTGTGACCGTTGTCGCGCCTGTATCCCGGTGCGTATCCGGCTGGCAGAATTCACCCCCAACCGCTCGCAGAAGCGCGCCTGGCAAAAGCATGGCAACCTGCAGGCCTACAGCGTTCCGCGCCGTTTCAGCGACGAACAGTTCCGGCTTTACCAGCGCTACCAGAAAGCCCGCCATACCCATGGCGGCATGGATCACGACAGCGAAGAGCAGTTTTCCCAGTTTCTCCTCGCCAGCCCGGTGGATAGCCTGCTGGTGGAGTTCCGTGATGAACAGCAGGAACTGGTCATGGTCAGCGTCATTGACCGGCTGACGGACGGCTGGTCGTCCGTGTACACCTTTTACGACCCGCACCTGCCCGGCGCCAGTCTCGGCACCTACAATGTGCTGTGGCAAATCGAACAATGCCGGCAGCAACAGCTGCCCTACCTCTACCTGGGCTACTGGATTGCCGACAGCCGAAAAATGGCGTACAAGGCCAATTTCCAGCCGCTGGAGAGTTTTGTCCAGGGGCGCTGGCAAACCATTACAGACAGCGATGACCCCACGCACACTTAACCCGCTCTGCGCCCGCATCGGCAAGGACAAGGTCGCACACGTCGTGCACGACTTTTACAGCAAACTGCTGGCCGATCCGCAGCTGGCGATTTATTTCAAACACATACAAGACCTGCCGGCGCATGAGGCACACATCACCGAATACTGGTGGACCGCCATGGGGGGCCGGCCGGATGCCCACCGACCGTTCGACATGGTCGGCCGGCACAAAAACATGCAACTCGACCCCGCCTTGTTTGCACGCTGGCTCGATCTGTTCGATGCCGCCATGGTGGCGCATCTTGAGCCGGAACTGGCCAGCCAGTGGAGTCAAATGACGCACGCCATCGGCGGCAATCTGCAGCGCATCCTGGGGGTCGCTGAACAGCCCCCCGAAGCCCGCTAAGGAAACGCGGATTTACTCGCGTTTCCTTAGCGGGCAAATTTTTTACCCGGCCGCTCAATGACGCAAGTCATTGAAAGCGTGAGGCTATGCGGACATGTGCCGCGCAGCCGTCTTGCTGATTTATTCCATAAATGGAATAAATCAGCGCTTCTCTAAGACAATCCTGCTCTGTCGCGCTCAGCTGAGCTGATATTCGAGCCGGTACTCGGCGGCACTGTCCTGCCCCAGTACCGCCACCAGCCAGGGCATCACACTTTGCAGCTCCTGCGGCAATGTCCACGGCGGATTCAGCACAAACATGCCGCTGCCGTGCATGCCAAAGCCGTCCTCTGCCGCCGCCTGCACCGTCAGACTCACATGCAGCCAGTCCTTTTCCTGCAGGCGTTTGAGCCGCTCCGGCAACTTGATCGAATCCTCACGCTGCAGCATCGGATACCACACCGCATACACGCCGGTGGCAAAACGAGTCTGCGCATCGCGCAGGGCTTCCAGTACTTTTTTGTAGTCCTGCTTGTCCTCATAGGGCGGGTCTATCAGTACCACACCGCGCCGCGACGGTGGCGGCAGAACCGCTTTCAGTCCGGCAAAGCCGTCCTTCGCCTCCACTTTGACCTGCCGCCCCTGAGCATGGAAATGCTCCTGCAAAATCGCGCTGTCGCTGCTGTGCAGTTCAAACACCCGGGCCCGGTCGTCGGCCCGTAAAAGCTGCTGGGCCAGCTGCGGCGAGCCCGGATAATAGCGCAGCACCCCGTCCGGATTGCAGGCTTTCACCTGCGCCACATAATCCGCCACGGGCAGCGGACAATCCTTCCGTTCCCACAGTCTGGCAATGCCGCTTTCGTACTCGGCATTCTTCGCCGCATACCCCTCGCGCAAGGCATACAGGGCAGCCCCGGCATGGGTATCGACGTAGGTAAACGGCTTGTCCTTTTTCGCCATATAGCGCAGCAGTTGAACAAGCACCATGTGCTTGAGGACATCGGCGTGGTTGCCGGCATGAAAGGCGTGGCGGTAGCTGAGCATGGGATAAACGTGTTCCGGCTGGGCATGGAATAGACAGCCTCCATTATACGGTCTGTTGACCTGCGACGCCCGTTCAAACGCAATTCATCACTGCCACGGAAGTGGCCGCGCACAGCATTAAAACTGCGTGTTAAGATATGGCTGAACATAAAATCCAGCAGCCCAGATCATGCAACAATACCTCGACCTTCTCACCCACGTACTCAATCACGGCGCCACCAAAACCGATCGCACCGGTACAGGCACAAAATCGGTCTTTGGCTACCAGATGCGTTTCAATCTGCAGGAAGGCTTTCCCCTGCTGACCACCAAGAAGGTGCATCTGAAGTCGATCATTCATGAACTGCTGTGGTTCCTGCAGGGCGACACCAATATCAAGTACCTGAAGGATAACGGTGTGACCATCTGGGATGAGTGGGCGGACGAAAATGGCAATCTGGGCCCGATTTACGGCTATCAGTGGCGCTCCTGGCCGACAGCGGACGGCCGTCACATTGACCAGATCAGCGAAGTATTGCAACAGATCAGGAATACTCCGGATTCGCGCCGCATGATCGTATCGGCCTGGAACGTTGGCGAGATCAGCAACATGAAACTGCCGCCTTGTCATGCGTTTTTCCAGTTCTACGTGGCGGACGGAAAATTGTCCTGCCAGTTGTATCAGCGCAGTGCCGACATTTTCCTCGGTGTGCCGTTCAATATCGCTTCATACGCCCTGCTGACCATGATGATCGCGCAAGTCTGCGGCCTGCAGCCGGGCGATTTCGTTCACACCCTGGGCGACGCGCATATTTACCTCAACCATATGGAGCAGGTAAACACCCAGCTGGCCCGCGAGCCGCGCGCCCTGCCGACCATGAAAATCAACCCGGCGGTCACCGACCTGTTTGCCTTCAAATTCGAAGACTTCAGCCTGGAAGGCTACGACCCCCACCCCGGTATCAAGGCGCCGGTCGCTGTCTGATTCACGCCGTTTCAACCCGAGAAAGAAATAAAGGATACAAATATCCTAATATGGCATAATTCTTCTACACCAAACTGTCATGAGGAGTTGCTGCAAATGAGAATTCCGGGCTTTAAATCAGGCATCGCACCGCTCTTGCTGTTATGCGGCATTTCTTCCGCCAGTTTGGCCGCCCCGCAGACACCTCAGCCCAGCCTGGAAGACCGGCTGTCGCAAATCCAGATTTCACCGCAGAAAACCCAGCTGGCTGCCGAAGCCGGCAAGCGCACCGCCTCGTTCTGCTTTAATTGCCACGGCACCGAAGGTCACAGCACCCACCCGGAAACCCCCAATCTGGCGGCACAGAATGCCGCCTACCTGCTGGTACAGATGCAGAAATTCGTCGATGGCCGGCGCAAATATCCCTTTATGGAAGGGCTGCTGAAAGAACTGACAGACGAGGAAAAGGTGAATATTGCCGTGTATTTTTCCACCATTCCGGCGAAGAAAAACCCGCCCGGTGATCCGGCACAGATCAGTCGCGGCAAACAGATTTTCAGCCAGATCTGCCATGTCTGCCACGGCGACAAGGGGCTGGGCAACGAACAGATCGCCCGCATTGCCAGCCAGCAAACCCCTTACCTGATCAAATCGCTCACCCTGTACCGCAGCAGCAGCGGTGAACGCAAAGACCCCATCATGTCCAAAGTTGCCAGCCAGCTGACTGATGCCGACATCAAGGCAGTGGCTGCTTACGTATCGAGTTTGTAATGACCCAGATCAGCATTATTTCCGCCATGGCGCAAAACCGCGTCATCGGCATTGAAAACCGCCTGCCGTGGAATCTGAAAGAAGATCTGCAGCACTTCAAGCGCCTGACCCTCGGTCACAACATCATCATGGGGCGGAAAACCTTTGAATCCATCGGCAAACCCCTACCCGGTCGCCATAGCATCATCGTCACCCGCAATCCCGACTATCATGTGGCAGGCTGCACCACGGTCACCTCGCTGCAGGCGGCGATTGATGCCTGTGCCGGCAAGGATGAAGCCTTCATTATCGGCGGCGCCGAACTTTACGCCCAGGCCCTGGCGTATGCGCAGCATATCTATCTTACGGAAATAAAAGAAAACTTTGCCGGCGACGCGCACTTTCCCGAGTTTGACAAAGCAATCTGGCAAGAAGTGCAGCGCGACTCGCAAGTCAGCGAAAGCGGTCTACAATTTGATTTCGTCGAGTACCACAAACAACCATAATGGAGCCTTCATGAAACTGCGCACTCTCGTTCTGGCAACCGCACTCAGTCTCAGCAGCACCGCCCTGTGGGCGGCCGACACTACTCTTACCTGGTACGGTCATGCTGCTTTCAAGATCACCACCCCGAACGGCAAGACCCTGCTGATCGACCCGTGGATCACCAATCCGTCCAACCCGAACGGCAAGGCAGACCTGGACAACATCAAACAGGCTGACCTGATCCTGATCAGCCACGGCCACTTCGATCACGTGGGCAACAGCGTCGAAATCGCCAAAAAAACCGGCGCCAAGCTGGTTGCCACCTATGACCTGGGCAGCGAACTGACCACCTACGGCGGCTATCCGCCCAAACAGGCCGGCATGGACACCATGGGCAACTTCGGCGGCACCCTGACGCTGCTGAATGGCGAAGTGAAAGTCACGTTTGTTCCGGCCGTGCACAGCTCCACCGTCATGCCGCCGGAAGGCAGCGCAGACAAGGATATCCATGATGGCGGCGCACCCGGCGGCTTTGTCATTCAGGTGAAAAACGGTCCGACCTTCTATCACACCGGCGACACCGACGTGTTCCAGGATATGGCGCTGATTCGCAAGTTCAATCACATCGACGTGATGATGGCCTGTATCGGCGGACACTTCACTATGGACCCGAAACGCGCCGCGCTGGCCGTCGACATGGTGAAGCCCAAGGAAGTGATCCCGATGCACTACGGCACCTTCCCGATTCTCGACGGCACGCCGTCAGAACTGCGTCAGGATATGGATAAGCTGGGTGACAAGAAGATCCCCGTCCACGCTATGAAGGTGGACGAGGTGCTTCACTTCTGATTTTTCTCGGCCGCCTCGATGGCGTCGAGTTCGCGATCCATTTCTTCACTGCTCAGGGGACGATAGGCTTCTTCGTCCCCTGTATCAGTCGTAACATCACGGGCACGCTGGCGCTTCATCAGCGCAGCCATGACGATACCCACCTCATACAGCAGCCACAGCGGCACCGCCAGCATGGTCTGGGAAATCACGTCCGGGGGCGTAAAGATGGCACCGACAATAAACGCGCCCACGATAATGTACGGACGGATCTCACGCAGTTTTTCCACGCTGACCATCCCCATCAGCACCAGCAGGATCACCGCGATCGGCACTTCGAAAGTAAAGCCGAATGACAGGAACAGCGTGATGACGAAATCGAGGTACTTGCTGATGTCGGTCATCACCGCCACGCCGCTTGGTGCAGCATGCACCATGAAACCAAACACTACGGGGAAAACCAGAAAATAGGCGAAGGTCATGCCGACCAGAAACAGAATTGTACTGGCTATGATCAGCGGCAGAGCCAGGCGTTTCTCATGCCGGTACAAACCCGGTGCGATAAACGCCCAGGCCTGATAGAGCGTAAACGGCAAGGAGAGAATAAAGGCCGCCATCATGGTCACTTTGAGCGGCACGAAAAATGGTGTCGTCACCTCGGTGGCAATCATTTGCCCGCCTTTTGGCAGAGCCATCAGCAAGGGCTGCGCCAGCAGGGTGTACAGCTTGTTGGCAAATGGAAACAGGGCGATGAAAATCACCAGATAGACAATCACCACCCGTAGAAGGCGATCGCGCATTTCAAGCAGATGGGCGATAAACTGCTGTTCGGCAAACATGCTCAGCCAGTCGTTTTTTCAGAAGTAGAAGGGGCTTTGTCAGCCAGGTTCGGGTGGGCGGCAGCCAGCTCGGGGACAGCCGCTTCGGCGTCAGGCTGCGGCTGGGCCGCTGAGGCCGGCGCAACGGCTGCCTCAACTTCCTGCCTGGCCTCGTCCAGCGGCGCATGAATGGTCTGTGCCTGCTCCGTCACCTCGGCTTGCGCCGTGTTCACAGCCTGCTGCACTGACTGCTCCACCTCGCGCTTGGATGCCTCAAACTGATCGCGCAGGGCATGCAGGTCCTGCAGATGCCCTTCGCGCTCCATATCCGCCTTTACCGCGGCCATATAGCGCTGCAGCCGCCCGATCAGATGCCCGGCGGTACGTGCCACCTTGGGCAGCCGTTCCGGCCCCAGCACCACCAGCGCGACAACGCCGATCAGCAGCAGTTCGGAGAAACCGATATCAAACATGGTCTGCGCAGACCCTCTCAGATTGAAACTGCAGGTCTAGCGTCAGACTTTTTTCTTGTCAGTCACTTCGGCGTCAATGGTATGACCGCCGGCTTGCTGATCCAGCTTGGGCTTTTCGCCCTCGTTCATGGCATCCTTGAAGTTCTTTACCGCACCGCCCAGATCGCTGCCGATGTTGCGCAGTTTCTTGGTGCCGAAAATCAGCAGAACGATGACCAGTACGATCAACCAGTGCCAAATGCTAAATGATCCCATTTCTGTCTCCAAATCTCAGCGGGTTTGACCCGCTCTTATAAACGCGGCAAATGGCTGCCGCCGCCAAATACATGCACGTGCAGGTGGAATACTTCCTGGCCACCGCCACGCCCGGTGTTGATCATGGTACGAAAACCGCTGTCCAGCCCCTGCTCTTTGGCCAGCTTCGGCGCCAGAGCCAGCATCTTGCCCAGCAACGGCGCATGTTCATCATCGCAGTGTGCCAGCGATTCGACATGGCGCTTGGGTATCAGCAGAAAATGTACCGGCGCGACCGGATGAATATCATGAAACGCCAGTATATCCTCGTCTTCGTACACTTTGTTGCTGGGCAGCTGCCCGGCAACGATTTTGCAGAAAATACAGTCACTCATCAGCGCTCACTCCTGCCCGCTTTTTCCACATGGCCCGACAAGCCTTCGCGGCGGGCCAGCTCTTTCAGCACGTCGTCCGGATGCAGACCCTTCTGTGCCAGCAACACCAGGCAGTGAAACCACAGATCGGCCATTTCGTAGACCAGTTCCGCCTTATCGCTGTTCTTCGCCGCGATCAGCGTCTCGGCCGCTTCTTCGCCGACCTTCTTGAGGATCTTGTCGAGCCCCTTGGCGTACAGGCTGGCGACATAGGAATCCTTCGGATCCGCCTGCTTGCGCGATTCGACAATCTCGGCCAGACGGCTTAATACGTCGTTTTCATTCATGCTTGTAGATCTCCGCCGGGTCTTTCAGTACCGGCTTCACGTCGCGCCATTCGCCCTCAACCAGTTGCTGGAAGAAGCAGTCGTGCCGACCAGTATGACAGGCAATCCCGCCGATCTGTTCCACCTTGAGCAGAATGACGTCTTCGTCGCAATCGAGAAAAATGCCCTTCACTTTTTGCACATGGCCGGACTCTTCACCCTTGCGCCATAACTTGCGGCGCGAGCGGGACCAGTAAACGGCATTGCCGCTGGCAACAGTTTCCTTGAGCGCATCGCGGTTCATCCAGGCTACCATCAGCACCTCATTGGTCTGATAGTCCTGGGCAATGGCCGGGATCAGGCCATTATCGCCCCAATTGACTTTGTTCAGCCAGGTATCGGCCATCACATCCTCATTTCGATGCCGGCCATGGCCATATGTTCCTTGGCCTGGCGCACGGTAAATTCGCCAAAGTGGAAAATGCTGGCAGCCAGCACGGCATCAGCATGACCCAGCAGCACCCCCTGGGCCAGGTGTTCCAGTTTGCCCACACCGCCGCTGGCGATAACAGGGATGTCCACCGCGTCCGACACCGCGCGCACGATAGCCAGATCAAAACCGTTCTTGGTGCCGTCGCGGTCCATGCTGGTCAGCAGAATTTCGCCGGCACCCATTTCCTGCATCTTCCTGGCCCACTCCACGGTATCCAGTCCGGTAGCCTTGCGACCGCCGTGGGTGAAGACTTCCCATTTGCCTTCGCTGACCTGCTTGGCATCGATGGCCACGACAATGCACTGGGAACCGAAGCGCGATGCGGCATCGGCCACCAGCTGCGGGTTGGTCACCGCGCTCGTGTTGATGCTAACTTTGTCGGCGCCGGCATTGAGCAGCCGGCGTACGTCGTTCACTTCGCGCACCCCTCCACCCACGGTGAGCGGAATGAATACCTGAGCGGCCACATCTTCAATGATATGCAGGATGATGTCGCGCTCGTCCGAGCTCGCGGTGATATCGAGAAAGGTCAGCTCGTCAGCCCCCTGCTCGTCGTAGCGACGGGCGATTTCCACCGGATCGCCGGCGTCGCGCAGGCCGACAAAATTAACGCCTTTGACGACGCGACCGGCAGTCACATCCAGGCAGGGGATAATGCGTTTCGCCAGCCCCATCAGACGACCTCAGAAAGTTCGTCGGCCAGCGCCTGGGCGGCAGCGAAATCCAGCGTGCCTTCGTAGATGGCGCGGCCGGTGATGGCGCCCATAATGCCCTCGCCCTCGACCTTGCACAGGTGGCGCACATCGTCCAGATTGGTAATGCCGCCGCTGGCAATCACCGGAATGGTGAGCGCCTGGGCCAGCTTGACCGTGGCTTCGATATTGACGCCCGAAAGCATGCCGTCGCGGCCGATATCGGTGTAAATGACCGACTCGACGCCGTAACCTTCAAAGCGGGCGGCCAGGTCAACCACATCATGACCGGTCAGCTTGGACCAGCCGTCCACTGCCACTTTGCCGTCCTTGGCATCCAGGCCGACGATAATGTGACCGGGGAAGGCATCGCAGGCTTCATGCAGGAAGCCGGGGTTTTTCACTGCGGCGGTGCCGATGATGACGTAGCTGATGCCATCATCGAGATAGCGCTCGATGGTTTCCAGATCGCGAATGCCGCCGCCCAGCTGGATGGGGATTTCACCCCCGACAGCTTCGACAATGGCCTTGATCGCGCCTTCGTTTACCGGTTTGCCGGCAAACGCGCCGTTCAAATCGACCAGATGGAGGCGCCGGGCGCCCTGCTCCACCCAATGCCGCGCCATATCGGCGGGCGCTTCGGAAAATACCGTGGCATCTTCCATCAGCCCCTGGCGCAAACGTACACAGTGGCCGTCCTTGAGGTCAATTGCGGGAATCATCAACATGGTTCAGGTCTCGGTCAAACGCTCAAATCAAAATCAGTAACTGCAGCTTGAAGTATCACAGGTGGAAGCCATGATGCCGCCATCCCAGGTAACAAAGTTGCCCAGCAGGGTCATGCCGGCCGTCTGGCTCTTTTCCGGATGGAACTGCACGGCAAAAATATTGCCGGAGGCCACCGCACAGGTGAACGGGAAAGGATACATGCTGAAGCCGGCCACCAGATCCGGATTGCCGGCTTCGACATAGTAGCTGTGCACGAAATAGAAGCGCTCGCCGTCCTTGATGCCGGCCCACATGGGGTGCGACTGCGCCTGGTGCACTTCGTTCCAGCCCATATGCGGCACCTTGAGCTTTTCGCCCTGGTCGTTATGCATCGCTTCCGCGGGGAATTTCAGCACCCGGCCGGGCAAAATACCCAGCCCGGCACAGTCGCCTTCCTCACTGTGCTCGAACAGCGCCTGCATGCCCAGGCAAATACCCAGAAACGGCTTGCTTGCTGCCGCTTCCTTGACCACCTCGACCAGGCCGCGCTGTTGCAGTTCGCGCATGCAGTCGCTCATGTGGCCGACCCCGGGGAACACCACGCGCCCAGCCTCGCGAATCGAAGCCGGATCGCTGGTCACCACCACGCGGGCAGCCGGAGCAACGTGCTCGAGCGCCTTGGACACCGAACGCAGGTTGCCCATGCCATAATCGATAACGGCGATATCAATCACAGCGCACCTTTCGTCGACGGCATGATACCGGCCATGCGTTCGTCCATTTCCAGCGCCATGCGCAGGGCACGGCCGAAGGCCTTGAAGACGGTTTCCGCCTGGTGGTGGGCATTGCTGCCGCGCAGGTTATCGACGTGCAGCGTCACCAGGGCATGGTTGACGAAGCCCTGGAAGAATTCGTGGAACAGGTCGGCATCGAACTGACCGATCCAGGCGCGGGTAAACGGCACTTCGAACACCAGGCCGGGACGGCCGGACAAGTCGATCACCACCCGCGACAGCGCCTCGTCCAGCGGCACGTAGGCATGACCGTAGCGCTTGATGCCTTTCTTGTCGCCCACCGCCTTGGCAAAAGCCTGCCCCAGCGTGATGCCGATATCTTCCACGGTGTGGTGCGCGTCGATATGCAGATCGCCCTTGGCGACGATGCTGATATCCATCATGCCATGGCGCGCTACCTGATCGAGCATGTGATCGAGAAACGGCAGGCCGGTCTCGAAATGCGCCTTGCCGGTACCGTCCAGATTGAGTTCGACGGAAATCTGGGTTTCCAGGGTGTTACGGGTTACTTGAGCTGTACGCATAGTTGTGTGCAGGTGTGGTAAGTCTTCAGACTGGTTTCAGTATATCTTTCAGGGCATCAACAAGCGCAGCGCACTGCACGTCGGTGCCCACCGTGATGCGCATGAACGGAGCAATGCGTGCCGGCTTGCGGAAATGCCGCACGATAATGCTGCGCTCGCGCAACTTGGCTGTCAGCTCGGCGCCGTCATGCTGCGGATGCCGGGCAAAGACAAAATTGGCGGCCGACGGCAGCACTTCGAAGCCGAGCTTGCTCAGATCAGCGACCAGCTTGTCTCGGCTGGTCATCACTTTGCGACAGGTATTGTCAAACCAGGCGCGGTCCTGCATCGCTGCCACGGCACCAGCCTGGGCAAAACGATCCAGCGGATAGGAGTTGAAGCTGTCTTTCACCCGCACCAGCGCCTCGATCAGCTCCGGCTGACCGAGTGCATAACCGACCCGCAGACCGGCCAGCGAACGCGATTTGGACAGGGTGTGCACCACCAGCAGCTGCGGGTATTTTTTCACCAGCACGGCGGCCGACTCGGCGCCGAAATCCACATACGCCTCATCAATCACCACTACAGACTCACCGTTGGCCTGCAACAGGCGCTCGATATCGGCGAGCGGAATTGCCCGGCCGGTCGGTGCATTGGGATTGGGGAAAATAATGCCGCCGTTGGGGCGCATGTAATCATCCACATTGATTGCAAACTGCTCGGTCAGAGCAATTTCAGTGTAGTCGATCCCGTACAAACCGCAATAGACCGGGTAAAAACTGTAGCTGATATCCGGAAACAGAATCGGCAAGTCGTGTTTTAGCAACGCCTGGAAAGTATGTGCCAGCACTTCGTCGGAACCGTTGCCGACAAACACATTGGCAGTATCCAGCCCGTGATATTCGCCTATCGCCTGCTTCAGCCGGTCGCTGTTCGGATCCGGATACAGGCGCAGGCTGTCGCCCGCCTCGGCGCGCAGGGCTTCCAGCACGCGCAGGCTCGGGCCATAGGGGTTTTCATTGGTGTTGAGCTTGACCAGGTTGTTGAGCTTGGGCTGCTCGCCCGGCACATACGGGGTCAGGCCGTGAACCACCGGACTCCAGAATCGACTCATGCAGTTAATCCCGCGCCAGACGGTATTCGGCCGAACGGGCATGCGCCTGCAGCCCTTCGCCGTAAGCCAGCGTGGCCGCAACCTTACCCAGCACATTGGCGCCAGCCGGCGATACCATGATCAGACTGGAGCGCTTCTGGAAGTCGTATACACCCAGCGGCGAGGAAAACCGCGCCGTGCGCGAGGTCGGCAACACATGGTTGGGGCCGGCACAGTAATCGCCGAGCGACTCACAGGTCATGCGACCCATGAAGATGGCGCCGGCATGGCGCACCTTGCGCGCCCACATTTCCGGGTCATCAACCGACAACTCCAGATGCTCGGGAGCGATGAAGTTAACGATCTCCACCGCCTCATCCAGATCGCGCACCTGAATCAGCGCGCCGCGATTGCTCAGCGAGGTATTGATCACATCCTTGCGCGGCATTTCTGCCAGCAGCTTGGCTATGCTCTTTTCTACCGCATCCAGAAACGCCGCATCGGGCGACAGCAGAATCGACTGCGCCAGTTCGTCGTGTTCGGCCTGGGAGAACAGGTCCATGGCAATCCAGTCGGGGTCGGTCTTGCCATCGCACACCACCAGAATTTCCGACGGGCCGGCCACCATATCGATACCCACGGTACCGAATACGCGACGCTTGGCCGAGGCCACATAGGCATTGCCGGGACCGACAATCTTGTCGACCTGCGGCACGGTTTCGGTGCCGTAGGCCAGCGCCGCCACAGCCTGCGCGCCGCCGATGGTGAACACGCGATCAACGCCGCACACGGCAGCCGCCGCCAGCACCAGCTGGTTGACGGTACCGCCCGGCGTCGGCACCACCATGATCAGCTCCGCCACACCGGCCACCTTGGCCGGTACCGCGTTCATGATTACGGACGAGGGATAAGCGGCCTTGCCGCCCGGCACATACAGACCGACGCGATCCAGCGCGGTCACCTGCTGCCCCAGCAGGGTGCCGTCTTCCTCTGTGTAGTGCCAGGAATGCTGCAGCTGGCGTTCGTGATAACGTTTAACCCGGTCAGCCGCTTCGTACAGCGCACCGCGCTGTTCCGGCGGCAAACCGTCCAGTGCCGCCTGCAGCTTGTCTTTGGACAACTCCAGCGCCACCATGGACGCCGCTTCCAGCCGGTCGAAACGCTGGGTGTATTCCAGCACGGCAGCGTCGCCACGTTTTTTCACGTCGGCCAGAATCGCGGCCACAGTGTTTTCAATGCTGGCATCCTGCTCGTCTTCAAAGGCCAGCAGCGCTTTCAGTTCGGCCTGGAAACCGGCGGCCTGGGAATTCATGCGGCGAATGGTAGCCATCACTTTTCCTCCTGCGCCATGCGTTCCACGGCAGCAGCAAAGTTGTCGATAATCGGCTGGATCAGCGAACGCTTCATCTTCAGTGCCGCCTGGTTGACCACCAGACGCGAGCTGATGTCGGCAATGTGCTCCACCGCCACCAGGTTGTTGGCCTTGAGCGTACCGCCGCTGCTCACCAGATCGACGATGGCGTCGGACAGCCCGACCAGCGGACCGAGCTCCATGGAGCCGTACAGCTTGATCAGATCGACATGCACGCCCTTGGCGGCAAAGTGCGTCCGCGCGGTATTCAGGTATTTGGTCGCGACGCGGATGCGCGCGCCCTGGCGCACCGCCTGTTCATATTCGTAACCCTGCGGCACGGCTACCATCATGCGGCAGCGGGCAATGCGCAAATCCAGCGGCTGATACAGACCGGCGCCGCCATGCTCATCCAGCACATCCTTGCCGGCCACGCCAATGTCGGCCGCACCGTACTGCACATAAGTCGGCACGTCCGAGGCGCGCACAATCACCAGGCGCACGTCGTCACGATTGGTGGGGATGATCAGCTTGCGGGATTTTTCCGGGTCTTCCAGCGGAGTAATGCCAGCCGCCGCCAGCAGCGGCGTGGTTTCCTCGAAAATACGTCCCTTGGAGAGGGCAAGGGTAATCACGGTTGGGAGCCTATTTCAATAGGTTGCATAAAAATGACATTTTACCGCCAAGTGTGCCCCAGCGGGGCGCTTTTTCACTCGTCGTGAGCAACTGTCCCATGCACGCGACGAATTTTCGCCCCCAGCTGGGTCAGCTTGTCCTCGATATGTTCGTAGCCGCGGTCAAGGTGATAGATGCGGTCAACCAGCGTCTCACCATCGGCCACCAGACCGGCAATCACCAGACTGGCGGAGGCACGCAAATCGGTGGCCATGACCGTGGTACCGGACAGCTGCGCTGGCCCCTTGATCACCGCGGTATTGCCTTCCACATCAATGGAGGCCCCCATGCGCGCCATTTCCGGCACATGCATGAAACGGTTCTCGAAAATGGTTTCGGTCACCACACCGGTGCCTGCGGCGACGACATTAAGCGCCATGAACTGCGCCTGCATGTCAGTCGGAAACGCCGGGTGCGGTGCGGTACGAATATTGACCGCCTTAAGCTCAGCCGGCGCATCCAGCTTGATCCAGTCGGCACCGCATTCAATGCTGGCACCAGCCTCACGCAGCTTCTCCAGCACAGCATCCAGCGTATCCGGTTGGGTATGGGTGGCGGTAATGCTGCCACCGGTCACGGCAGCAGCAACCAGGAAAGTGCCGGTCTCGATGCGGTCCGGCATGATCGAATGACGGGCGCCGTGCAGACGCTCCACACCGGTGATGGTGATCACATCGGTGCCCGCGCCTTCGATTTTTGCCCCCATGGCAATCAGGCAGTTGGCCAGATCAACCACTTCCGGCTCGCGTGCGGCGTTTTCGATCACAGTCACGCCGTCTGCCAGCGCAGCTGCCATCATGAGATTTTCCGTACCGGTCACAGACACCAGGTCCATGAAAATGCGTGCGCCCTTGAGACGGCTGGCACGGGCTTCGATGTAGCCGTGCTCGATGGTGATTTCCGCCCCCATGGCCTGCA
>JAJZTZ010000161.1 GCA_021847305.1 Pseudomonadota bacterium
GATGTTCTACAACCATCCGGCGCGCTCGGAAGAACTGCAGAACGCCACAGAAACCCTGGCCAACAAGTGGGGCCTGGCTGAACAGGTGTTCGGCGGCGCAGCTGACTGATACAGCTGGCTACAGCAACACTCCGCACGGGACCGGTCAGCCCGGCCCCGTGCGCATTTCAGCTCATCCCCCGCGGCAGCGCCACCTTGCCCGTCCAGACATTGATAAATCCTGATACATGGCCCACACTGGGGGCATTTAATCTCTTCATCCCTTCGACGTCATGAGACGACGCGCGTCAGACAAATTGCAGCGTAAGACCCAGACGTTCATCGCTCTGGCCGTATTCGCACTGGTCTACCTGCTCGGTGAATTCATCATCGCCCAGGAAAGCAACCGGCTGTTTCTCGACCTGCGCAACCAGACGCTCATGCAGGCGGCCAGCGTGCGCGCCCGAGTCGAAAGCGAACTGAGTTCGGACATTTATCTCGCCAATGGTCTGCTCGGCTATATTTCCGCCACCGCCCCGCTGAAACTGCCTCCGGGACCGACCCAGAACGCCCTGGCAGCGGTGTACCGCTACGGTCATCACATTCGCAACATCGGCTTGGCGCCTGACAATATCCTCACCTATATCTACCCCCTGGCCGGCAACGAAAAGGCCATCGGTCTGAATTATCAGGACAGCGACCAGCAGTGGTCTGCCGTCCGCCAGGCAATCCTGACCCACGACACGGTGCTGGCCGGCCCGATCCAACTGGTTCAGGGCGGCCGCGGCCTGATCAGCCGCACGCCGGTGTATCTGGGTGATGGACGCTACTGGGGCATTATCAGCATCGTTCTCGACGTGGATACATTTTTCCGTGACATCGGCAGTTCATTCAAAGACCCGTCAATCCGCTGGGCCATCCGCAATGCAACCAACAATGCCATGGTCTATGGTGACCCGGCGCAATTTGACCATGCCGCCATCCGCCTGCCGATTCGCGTGCCCGGCGCAGTCTGGGAAATGGCGGCCGCCCCTGTGCACGGCTGGCAGGCGTTTACCCCGCGCCTGACTGCCTGGCGCGTGGTCGCCTTTAGTATCGCCGCCGTGCTCGCCGTACTGGTGTATATGCTGCTGACGGCGCGTCAGCGCATCCACCTGAATGACCTGCAAGACCCCTTGACCGGGCTGCCTAATCTCCGTCTGTTCGATGACCGGCTGGAACAGGCCATTCAGTTGCATAAACGCCAGGGCGCAGGATTTGCTCTGCTCAGCATCGACATCGATGCCTTCAAGCGCATCAACGCCACCTACGGTCAACGTACCGCCAATCTGGTACTCAGTGAAGTGGCCCGGCGGCTGAATGCGCTTACCCGTCACGGCGACACGCTGGCCCGCGTGGGCGGCGACGAATTCATGCTCATTCTGAACGGCATGGAAAGTGATGCAGACATCCTGCGGTTGGCCGACAAGATGCAGCAGGCGATTGCCGTGCCCATCCGCATCGGTTCGGTCAGTCTGGAAATCAGCGCATCTTTCGCCGCCGGCTTTTACCCGCAGGACGGCGACAGCCGAGATATACTCACGGGCAACGTCGATATGGCGCTGTACACCGGCAAACAGCACGGCAGCGGCGTTGTCACGTTTGTCCGGCAGAGCCGCTACGCCCACATGCCCCACCGCGCCGGCGGCTGATTGAACTCGCTGCCAAGCCGGCAGTCATAGGGTTAAGAGCTTATTGCCGCGCATCGCCCCCCATAAAAACCAACCGGAGATTACGCCGCCATGCTGATCAAACGCCCGGACGACATCGCCCCGTCAGAAATCACCCCCGAAGCCATTTACCGCGCGCGGCGTCATTTCATGCAGGGGGCTGCTCTGGGTGCCGCCGGTCTGCTGCTCGGCAACGCGGAAGCCGAAGCCGCCGCACTCGCCGCCAGGCCGTCACCCTACCGCGTCAGCGATGACCTGACCCCGCTCAAAGACGTCACTTCATACAATAATTTTTATGAATTCGGCGTCAACAAGGACGACCCGGCCGCCAATGCCCATACGTTACGGACCCGCCCCTGGAGCGTGCGCATTGAGGGGGAAGTGCTCAAGCCGCGCACCTTCGATATCGACAGCCTGATGAAGCTGGCTCCGCAGGAAGAACGCATCTATCGGCTGCGCTGCGTCGAAGGCTGGTCCATGGTCATTCCCTGGATCGGCTATTCGCTGGCGACGCTGCTGAAACAGGTTGAGCCGACCGGCAATGCCAAATTCGTTGAATTCGTCAGCCTCAAGGACCCGCAGCAAATGCCCGGACAGCGCGACGACGTGCTCGACTGGCCCTACCGCGAAGGCCTGCGTATCGACGAGGCCATGCATCCGCTCACCCTGCTGACCTTCGGCCTGTACGGCCAGACGCTGCCCAACCAGAACGGCGCGCCGGTACGCATTGTTGTGCCCTGGAAGTACGGCTTCAAAAGCGCCAAATCCATCGTCGCCATTCGCCTGGTGAAAGAGCAACCGCTCACTTCCTGGATGCAGGCCAGCCCGCGCGAATACGGCTTTTACTCCAACGTGAATCCGACCGTCGACCACCCGCGCTGGAGCCAGGCCAAGGAACGGCGCATTGGCGAATTCTTCAAACGCGACACGCTGATGTTCAACGGCTACGGCGAGCAGGTGGCCAAGCTCTACACCGGCATGGATCTGCGCAAGTATTTCTGATCTGTCATTCATGTGCAGGCAATAATTCCCTGCCTATAATAGGGAAACGCTGATTTAATCGCGTTTCCCTGCCGGGCGGATTTTTGCCCGGCCGCTCAATGACGCAAGTCATTGAAAGCGCGAGCTGTGCGGACATGCGCCGCGTAGCGGTCCTGCTGATTTATTCCATAAATGGAATAAATCAGCGATTCCTTAGCAGTCACTTTTCGCGAAGCCGGCGCATGCACATTCTGGTCATCAATTGCGGCAGCACCACCGTCAAACTGCGACTGATCGACAGCCGGCAGGATGTGGTCGTACTCGACGGCCAGGCCGACCTGGAACAGCAGCCGGCAAGGCTCGCTCTGCAGTTTGCCGGACAGAATATTTCCCTTGAACTGACCGAGAACAGCAGCGCCGCCGCGCTGGAACAACTGGCCCGCTGGTGGCAGACGCATGCCTTCGCCCTGCCGGTGGATGCCATCGCTCACCGCATGGTACACGGCGGCGCCCGATATCATGAGCCGCTGGCAGTGACCGTCGACAATGTGGAGGCGCTGCAGGCGCTGACCGAACTGGCCCCCCTGCACCACCCGCCGGCGCTGGCCGCCATCGCTGCGGCACAGCTCAGCTTTGCGCACCTGCCGCATTATGTCCTGTTCGACACGGCGTATTACCGCCATCTGCCGGAGCAAGCACTGACTTACGCCGTGCCCGAATCATGGCGCACACTCCATGGCGTACGTCGCTACGGTTTCCACGGCTGGTCACACCGGCATGCGGTGCGCGCCGCCGCTACCCTGCTGCAGCGCAAACCAGCCGAATTGCGCGTCATCTCCATTCATCTGGGCGGCGGCGCCAGCGTTACCGCCAGCCGACTCGGCCTGGCGGTCGACACCTCGATGGGCATGACCCCGACCGCCGGCCTGCCCATGGCCACCCGCTGCGGCGATATCGACCCGATGATCCCCCTCCACATGCAGCAGGCCGGCCTGTCCGCCGCCGAAGTCGATCATGCGCTCAACCACGCCAGCGGACTGCTCGGGCTGTGCGGCAGTGAAGACATGCGCACCGTGCTGCTGCGCGCCGAACAATGCGAGCCAGCCGCCTGCCTGGCGCTCGACGTCTATTGCTACGCCATCCGCAAGTATGTGGGCGCTTACCTCGTAGCGCTCGGCGGCGCCGATGCGATCGTATTTACCGCCGGAGTGGGCGAACACAGCCCGGAAATCCGCCGGCGCGTGCTCGGCGGGCTGGAAGAACTGGGCATCGTGCTGGATGCCGAACAAAACCGCACCACCTCCGGCGATCATGCTGTGCACCACCGCAGCAGCCGCATCGCCGTGCTGACCGTGCACAGCGAAGAAGAAATCGAAATGGCCCACAGCCTGTCACATTTTTTGCAAGGGGAAACCGCATGTCCGCAGCCCACCTAACCGGTCCATACAGCCAATTGCCCGACAGCGCCGAAATCGCCGCCATGGATACCTGGTGGCGCGCCGCCAATTATCTTTCCGTCGGCCAGATATACCTGCTCGACAACCCGCTGCTGCGCACCCCGCTGCAACCCGAACACGTCAAGCCGCGGCTGCTCGGCCACTGGGGCACGACGCCGGGCCTCAACTTCATCTACGTGCACCTGAACCGGCTGATCCGCCACTTCGACCTCAACATGATCCACGTCACCGGCCCCGGTCACGGCGGCCCGGCCATTGTCGCCAATGCCTGGCTGGAAGGCACCTATTCAGAGGTGTATCCCAACGTGTCGCTCAACGCCCACGGCATGCAACACCTGTTCAAGCAGTTTTCCTTTCCCGGCGGCATCCCCAGCCATGTCGCCCCGGAAACCCCGGGCTCCATTCACGAGGGCGGCGAGCTCGGCTACGCCCTGTCGCACGCCTTCGGCGCCGCGTTCGACAACCCGGACCTGATCGTTGCCTGCGTAGTGGGTGACGGCGAGGCGGAAACCGGCCCCCTGGCCACCGCCTGGCACTCCAACAAATTCCTCAACCCGCAACGTGACGGCACGGTGCTGCCGATTCTGCACCTGAACGGCTACAAAATCGCCAACCCCACCCTGCTGGCGCGCATGCCCAAGGAAGAACTGACCCGCCTGTTCGAAGGCTACGGCTATGAGCCGCTGTACGTGGAAGGCGACGATCCGGCCGTGCTGCACGGCGTCATGGCGCAAACGCTCAACGCTGCAATGAACCGCATCGCC
>JAJZTZ010000162.1 GCA_021847305.1 Pseudomonadota bacterium
TCGCTCGGGTTCTGGGTGGGGTCGTCGCGCAGCAGGTGGGCGAGCGGTTCCAGTCCCGCTTCGCGGGCAATTTGCGCCTTGCTGCGACGTTTGGGTTTGTAGGGAAGGTACAGATCTTCCAGCGTGGTCTTGTTGTCGGCGCTGCGAATGGCTTCGGACAGCTCGGCGCTGAGCTTGCCCTGCTTGTCGATACTGTCCAGCACCACCGCGCGGCGCTCTTCCAGCTCGCGCAGGTATTTCAGCCGTACTTCCAGATCGCGCAGTTGGGTGTCGTCCAGTCCGCCGGTGGCTTCCTTGCGGTAACGGGCAATAAAGGGCACGGTGGCGCCTTCGTCCATGAGGGCGATGGCGGCGTCAATCTGTTGTGGGCGGGCGTTGAGTTCTTGCGCGAGGCGCTGGGTAATGGATGGCAGCATGACGATTCGGAAAAGCGTGTTGCATTGAATGAAAATGGCTGGCAATGATAACGCAAGCTTGATGATTGTGTGCCGGCTATGAAATACAAAAAATTCTTGACAGCTCCGGGGTGCAATCTAAAATAACCAAAAAACTAGTTATGTAGATATTTATGGGGGGCTGATGAATCTCGCATTTGCCGATAAATTGCCGGCTGAATGGCTGGAGCTGTCGCGCGTGTTCATGGCGTTGGGGCACGAGCAACGGCAGAAGATCCTGCTGATGTTCGAGCCGGGCGAGCAGCTGCAGTTGCTGCAGATTGTGCAGACGAGCGGCTTGTCGCGCACGGCGGTAATGCATCACCTGCGGCTGCTTACCGATGCGGGCATTCTGCGCCGTCAGCGACTGGGCAAGGAGGTGAGTTACAGTCTGGACGCGGCTTTTCTGCTGGACGCGCTGACGCGCGTGGAAAAATATGTGCGCGACTATTACGGGGAACAAAAATGAAAAACCTGATCCGGTCTTTTCTGCGTCTGTTTATCGGCGCGCTTTATCGGGTAAAAGTGGCCGGCAATCTGTCCGGGCTGCAGGCTGAGCGACTGTTGATTGTCGCCAATCACCAGTCGTTTCTGGATGGCCTGATGCTGGGTCTGTTTCTGCCGGTTAACCCGGTATTTGTCGTGCATACCAGCGTGGCGCGCAATTTCTGGTTCCGCCAGATGTTGCGGCTGACCGACTATCTGGCGGTAGACACGACTTCGCCCATGGCCATGAAACAGATCGTCAAGCTGATTCGTTCTGGCCGGCCGGTAGTGATTTTCCCCGAGGGGCGCATCACCGTCACCGGCAGCCTCATGAAAGTGTACGACGGCCCTTCGTTTGTGGCGGCCAAGACCGAGGCAACCGTGGTGCCGGTACGCATCGACGGACTGATTTATTCGCGCTTTTCCCGTGTCGCGCATTTGTACCCGCATCATGGGATTCCCCAGGTGACCTTGACGCTGATGGCGGCGCAGCAGATTCCCATGCCGCAGGCCGGCAAAGCCCGCGAACGCCGCCGGCTGGCCGGTGCGGCGATGCAACGCATCATGCAGCAGGTGCATTTTGCGGCCCGCCCTACGCAGTCGATTTTCGAGGCTTTTCTGGCCGCCCGTCTGACTTTCGGCGGTTACACGCCGCTGGTGGAAGACAAGGATCAGATCGAATACAGCTACAATGAACTGCTGCGCCGCAGCATGGCGCTGGGGCGCCTGGGCAGCCGTCTGAGCCGTTCCGGCGAGTATGTCGGGGTGCTGTTGCCCAATGTGGCGAGCACGCTATGCCTGTTTCTGGGGCTCAATGCCTTTGGCCGGGTGCCTGCCATGCTTAACTACACCGCCGGTGCCGACGGGGTGCAAAGCGCCTGCACCGCCGCGCAGATTCATACTATCCTGACTTCGCATGCCTTTGTGGAGCAGGCCGGTTTGCAGGAGCTGATTGCCGGCCTGCAGGGGCTGAACGTGGTGTATCTGGAAGATTTGCGCCAGCAGTTTGGTGTGCTCGACAAGCTGTGGCTGGTTGCCTGGGCCATGCGTTTTCCGCACTGGGTGGCAAAGAAGCAGTCCGAGCACAATCCCGCCGCGGTCCTGTTTACTTCCGGCTCGGAAGGCAAACCAAAGGGCGTGGTGCTGTCGCACGGCGCGCTGCTGGCGAACATCGCCCAGATTCGCGCAGTCATCGATTTTTCCCCGGCGGACAAATTCTTCAATGCCTTGCCGGTATTCCATGCTTTCGGTTTGACGGCCGGCGCTCTGTTGCCGCTGCTGACCGGTACACGCCTGTTTCTCTATCCTTCGCCACTGCATTACCGCGTGATTCCCGAGGTGATTTACGACCGCAACTGCACCGTGCTGTTCGGTACCAGCACCTTTCTGGATAATTACGCCAGATTTGCCGGCAGCTACGATTTCCGCAGTCTGCGTTATGTCGTGGCCGGGGCGGAACGCCTCAGCGATGCGGTGCGCCAAACCTGGATGGAACGCTTCGGTATCCGCATTCTGGAAGGTTACGGCGCGACGGAGACAGCACCCGTGGTGGCGGTCAACACGCCGCTGGCTTACCGTGCCGGTACTGTGGGGCAGTTGTTGCCGGGCATGGAAGCCCGTCTGGAGCCGGTGCCGGGGATCGAGGCAGGCGGTCGCCTGCATGTGCGCGGTCCCAACCTGATGCTGGGCTACCTCAAATTCGACCAGCCGGGTATCCTGCAGGCACCGGCCTCGGACGCGCTCGGGCCCGGCTGGCACGATACCGGGGATATTGTCGAAATCGACGCGGAAGGGTTTATCACCATCAAGGGGCGGGTCAAACGCTTTGCCAAGATTGCCGGTGAAATGGTCTCGCTCGAGGTGGTGGAACAAATCGCCGCGCTGGCAGGTCCATCTGATCAGCATGCCTCGACCAGCGTGCCGGACGACAGCCGGGGTGAAGCGATTCTGCTGTTTACCACCGGCGACCTTACCCGGGAAAGTATGCAGCAGGCGGCTCGTGAACGCGGTTGCCCGGAGCTTGCCGTACCGCGCAAAATCATCAAAGTGGCCGAATTGCCCCTGTTGGGCACCGGTAAAACCGATTATGTAAGCTTGAAAAAAATGGCGCTGGAGGCGGTCGCAGCATGAATTCCAATAACCAACGGGTGTGCTACGGGCTGATGTCGCTGCCCATGTGGGCAGTGATGCTGGCGCAATTCTTTTCCGCCTTTGGCGATAACGTGCTGTTTGTCGTCGCCATCGGGCTGCTCAAGGCGCATGCGCAGCAGTCGCTCACGCCCTGGCTGCAGGAAGCCTTTGTGATTGCCTTCATCCTCCTGGCGCCGTTTGTCGGACCGTTTGCCGACAGCCTGCCGAAGGGGCGAGCGATGTTTATGGCCAATACGGTGAAACTGCTCGGTACCGTGTTCATTCTGGCCGGCGGCCATACGCTGGTCGGTTATCTGGTGGTGGGCGTGGGTGCGGCCATGTATTCGCCGGCGAAGTACGGCATTCTCGGTCAGATGGTGCTGCCCGACCAGTTGGTGCGAGCCAACGGTATGCTGGAGGGCTCGACCATCGCCGCCATTCTGCTTGGCGTGGTAGCAGGTGGCTGGCTGGCTGATCATGCCATGTCCTATGCCCTGCTGGCGGTGGTGGGGACCTACTTGCTGGCAGCGCTGATCAACCTGCTGATTCCCCGGCTGGCTCCCGAGCATCCGCTGGAAAAAATCAACCCGCTGGCCATGGTTGGCGAGTTCGGTCGCGCTCTGGTGCAACTGGCGCGCGACCGCGACACGCGGTTCAGCCTGATCGGTACCTCGGTATTCTGGGGTTCGGGGGCGACTTTGCGCTTGCTGTTGTTTGCCTGGGTGCCGGTGGCATTGGGGGTGAGCAATAATGAGACACCCTCCATGCTGATGGGCGCGCTGTCCGTTGGTATCGTCTTCGGCGCGGTGCTGGCCGGTGCGCTGGTGCACCTGCACAACATCAATCGCGCCCTGCTCGGCGGCGTGTTGCTTGGCCCGCTGGTGCTGCTGCTCAACGGCATCACGCAGATTCCCCATGCCGCGCTGGCAATGGCGCTGGTCGGCATCTGCGGCGGATTTTTTGTTATTCCCCTGAATGCCCTGTTGCAGAAGCGCGGTCATGAACTGGTGGGCGTCGGCCATGCGCTGGCGATCCAGAATTTCTGGGACAATCTGGGCATGTTGCTGCTGGTGGGGCTCTACATGGGCAGCAGCAAGGCCGGTATGAGCGTGGAAGGCTCGGTGGCATTGTTTGGCGGGGTGATTATGGTGGGGCTGACGTCGCTGGCTGTGTGGCGCAGAAGGAGTACTCAAGCATGAGCGCAGTGCCGCAGATCGAGTGGCAGGAAAACGGCGTGCCGCATCAGGCGCAGTGGCGCTCCGAAGCGGGCGTGGCGGCGCCGAAAAAGCTGGTTATTGCGAATGATCAGCTGAAGGCGGACCAGGCCTATCGTCTGGCCTGCGAAGGCACAGCGCTACTCTGGCGCGGCGATTTCCACAATGCCAAGCAGTTGCTGCAGGCATTGGCCCGGCGGATTGACCGGAAAGCGAAAAAAAGCGGCGCAACTGCGGCCGAAGCATTTCACCTGCATCGTCAGGCGCAGGGGCAGCGGGCGCGGATTCTGGGCATGGTGCTGGTGCCATTGTCCGCCGATTATGTCATTCCCTTGCGCCGCGCTCCGGATGTGAGTCAGGCGTGTCGAGAGGCCTATGGCGAATCGTCCGGCGCTGCGCTGGTGTCGCTACGCGAGGTGCTCGGCCTGATCGGCGCTCACGAATGGCACAAAAAAGGCGTGGAGATTGCCGCCCTCGGAGCGCGTATCCATCCCTGCTATGGCGTGTTTTCCCCGGTGCGCGGCGAATATATCGACCTGTTGATGCAGGCGCCGTTGCCGACTACCGAAGTGGCCTTCGATATCGGCACTGGCACAGGGGTAATCGCAGCCGTG
>JAJZTZ010000163.1 GCA_021847305.1 Pseudomonadota bacterium
GCCGTAGATTTTCAGCTGATCATGCGCGCCTATCCGGTAACTGTCAGTGGTCAGCAATGCCAGCGAGTCGGCGCCGTGCTTGAGCGTACAGCGTGCTGCCAGCTTGGCCACGGTCGTGGTTTTACCAACACCGGTGGGCCCGACCAGAGCATAAACGCCACCCTTCTCGACGATATCGGTCATTGGCGTTGCAGCAAGCAGATTGTGCAGCAGGGCATTTTTCAGCCATTGAATGGCCGCTTTTTCATCTTTGACGGTGGCCGGCAGGTTGTCCACCAGTTTGCGCGACAGGCTGGGGGTGAAACCAAGAGCCAGCAAACGACGCAACAATTCGGCCTTAAGCGGATCGCGCCGCACCGTATCATTCCACGCCAGCCCGGCCAGCTGTCCCTCAAGCAGGCTGCGCAGCGCGCGAATTTCCCGATAAAGCACATCGTCCGCCACCGCCGGAGCAGGCTGGGCGGGAGAAACACCCGAAACTGGCTGTGGAGCTGCAGCAGGGCTCACGGCGGCTGGCGCTTCACCAAGCACCGGCGTGGCCGCCAGCGGCGACGATGCCGCCTTGACCTGCCGGGCAGTCAGCGCGGCGGCGTCATTGTCGGATACCGCCATAATCTCGACGCCCCCGGCCACCTGCCGGTTGGACAGGATAATGGCATCGGGGCCCAGCGCATCACGTACCTGGCGCAGCGCTTCGCGTGTCGATCCGGCGTAAAATTTGCGCACCATCAGGCTCTAGCTCCCAGCACCGAGGTAATACGAATGGATTTGTTTTCCGGCACCTCGGCATGCGAAAGCACCTTCAATTGCGGCAGGGAACGACGCAAGAATCGGGACATGATCTGGCGTAACGGCGCGGGCACCAGCAACACTGCAGGGAGCCCCAGTTGCTCCTGCTGCTGCACGCTGGCATCGGCCTGCCGCAGGATCGACTCGGCCAGCCCCGGTTCGAGTCCGACACCCTCGCCCGCCTTGGCGCGGCTTAACTGCATCAGAATCTGTTCGAGACTTGGATCTAGCGCGATCACTTGCAACTCGCCTACTCCCGGGTAAATGGTGTGAATGATAGCACGCCCCAGACGGGTACGTACCGCCTCCGTCAGCTCGTCCGGATCCTGGGTTTTGCCGCCGTATTCCGCCAGCACATCGAGAATGGTGCGCATATCGCGAATGTGCACGCCCTCGTCGAGCAGGTTCTGCAGCACTTTCTGCAGCACGCCCAGCGGCACGAGTTTCGGCACCACTTCTTCCACCAGTTTGGGCGCTTCCTGCGACAAGTGGTCGAGCAGCTGCTGAGTTTCTTCCCGTCCCAGCAGTTCGGCTGCATGAGTCTGGATGACGTTGGACATATGGGTCGCCACAACGGTGCTGGCATCCACCACCGTGTAGCCGAATGTCTGTGCCTGTTCGCGCAGCGCGGCCTCGACCCACACAGCCGGCAGCCCGAAGGTCGGATCGTGCGTAGCCACCCCGGGCAGCGCACCCAGCACCCGCCCCGGATTGATCGCCAGATACTGACCGGCAAAGGCCTCGCCCTGACCGACTTCAACGCCCTTCAGCGTGATGCGGTAGGCGCTGGGCTTAAGCTCCAGGTTATCGCGGATATGCACGGGCGGCACCAGGAAGCCCATTTCCTGAGCGAATTTCTTGCGAATGCCGCGTATGCGACGCAGCAGCTCGCCATCCTGTGCCTTGTCTACCAGAGGAATAAGCCGATAACCGACTTCCAGACCCAGCACATCGACCTGTTGCACATCGTGCCAGCCCACCTCAACCGGCTCAGGAGCAAGCATTTCCGGCTCGGGCGCCTGCTCTGCAGTCGCCGGGGCCATCTGCTCCATCATGTAGGCAATGCCGGCCAGAGCCGCGGCCATGAGCAAAAAGGCCACGTGCGGCATACCCGGAATCAGACCCAGCACCGCCAGCACAGACGCGGTCAGGTAAAGCACCTGGCTGCGTTTGAACAATTGCGACAGCAACTGTTCACTCAGGTCTTCGTCGGTCGCCACGCGGGTTACCACAATACCGGCGGCGGTGGAAATAACCAGCGCCGGAATCTGAGCTACCAGCCCATCGCCGATGGTCAGCAGGGTGTAATTATTAATAGCCGTCTGCAGGTCAAGGCCATGCTGAACCAGACCGACAATGAGGCCGCCGATCACATTGATCAGCATGATGATGATGCCGGCGACGGCATCGCCGCGCACAAACTTGGATGCACCGTCCATGGAACCGTACAAAGCCTATTCCTGGGAAATTTCCGTACGGCGGCGCCGTGCTTCGGCCTCGCCGATCAGGCCGGCATTAAGATCGGCGTCAATTGACATCTGTTTGCCGGGCATAGCATCCAAGGTAAAGCGTGCCGACACTTCGGCAATACGGCCGGCACCTTTGGTGATTACCACGAAATTGATCACCACCAGGATGATGAACACCACAATACCCACGGCATAATTGCCGCCCACGAGAAAGTGGCCGAAGGCTTCGATCACCTTGCCGGCCGCATCCGGACCGGTATGGCCATGCAGCAGGACAACGCGGGTGGACGCAACGTTGAGCGACAGCCGCAGCAGCGTCGACAGCAGCAGAATGACCGGGAAAGCGGAAAACTCCAGCGCCTTCTGGGTATACAGACTGACCAGCAGGACGATCATTGCCAGCGCAATATTGAAGGTGAACAGCATGTCGAGCACGAACGTCGGCAGCGGCAGGATCATCATGGAGAGGATCATGACCACCAGCAGCGGTGCGGCCAATTTGTTCAGATTCATGTTATCCGGCATGATCAGGCACTACCGCTCGGAACAAGCTGTTCGGGACGCCAGCTCTCGGGGTCCATTCCCGGCGGCACGGAGACTTCTGCCGGCATGTTCGGGGCCACACCGCCGGTTTTTTCGTATTGGCGCAACTGGTAAATGTAGGCCAGCACTTCCGCTACGGCCGTGTACAGCTCGGCAGGGATTTCCTGCTCCAGTTCGGCATGGCGATACAGCGCCCGTGCCAGAGGGGGGGCGCGCAGAATGGGCACCCGGTTTTCCTGGCCCAGCTCAATGATGCGCTGCGCCAGAAGGTGGCTGCCCTTGGCGACCACTTTGGGCGCCTTCATAGTCTGCTCCTGGTACTGCAATGCCACGGCATAGTGGGTCGGGTTGGTGACGATCACATCGGCCTTGGGCACCGCCTCCATCATGCGCCGGCGGGCCAGTTCACGCTGCTTGCTGCGAATACGCCCCTTGATCTGCGGGTCGCCTTCCATTTCCTTGGCTTCCTGCTTGACCTCTTCCTTGGTCATTTTCAGTTTCTCGGCATAATCCCACAGCTGGAAAGGCACATCGATGGCCACAATCAGGGCGATCGAGCTGGCCACCACCATATAGGTTTCCCCGGTCAGGCTGGCCAGATGGCCGATAGCGGCCGGCCAGGGCTCGGCAATCAGTCCCAGAACGGCGTCCAGGTTGGCCCAGATATACCAGATTGCCACTCCGCCAATGAGAATTGTCTTGCCCACAGCCTTGAGCAATTCGATCAGGCTGGTCCAGGAAAACATGCGTTTGATGCCGCTCAGGGGATCGAGACGGGAAAAGGACGGTTGCAGCGCTTCAAAGGAAAACAGCCAGCCGGTAACCAGCACCGAGGAAGCGATTGCCGCCACCGCAACCACCAGCATAAACGGCAGAAAGACTTTGAGCGCCTCGAACGACAGATCAAACAGCCGCTGGCTCATTGCTGCGGTATTCATGGCGTCGGAGTGATCGAACATCAGCCCCTTACGCAGCAGATCGGACATGGCTTCGGTAAAATAGTTTCCGAACAGCAGCAGCAAACCGCCGGATGCCATCAGAATGACAAAGGTATTCAGTTCGCGCGAATGCGCGACCTGGCCTTTTTCGCGCGCCTGTTGTATTCGTCTCGGCGTCGCCGCTTCTGTACGTTCGAGATCGCTGTCTTCCGCCATACCACCCTCTTTTTACCGCTAGTTTACCACGGCAAAAGCGGGAAAAAATCGATTTCAGCACTGCCTGAAAGAATATTGTGGCAGCGCTTTACCTCCCCCGGCAAGCAGGCTGCCGAAGCCGGCTCAGAGTGAGTCGAGCAGCGCCTTGAGCGCCTCCTGATCGGCACGCGCCAGATGCCGCAACGCAAGCAGAAGCAGGGTCTTACGCTTGACACTGAAACCCAGTGCCGCGGATTCGTCACGCAATGCCTGTAGCAATGCAGAATCCTGCATACCCAGCTGCAGCTCGAGCTTCTGTTTCTTCTTGCCGGCCACCTTGATCTTGACCGGCTTACCCAGACGGCTGACCCGATCGCCCGCACCGGTCTTTTTGTTGCGCCTGACCGATTTCTGTTCGGCCTTCATCGAGGCGGCGAGCGCCGCCTTGGTATCACGGCTGGCACTCATGCCTCCTCCCGCTTGAGCAAGGTTTCCACTTCATCGGCCAGCGTCTGCATTTCCAGAATGGCCGGTTGGGCCTTATGCCCCAGGTCGGCGACCACCTGACCGAAAACTGCAGACTCACGGTAAGCCGTACGCTGGTGCAAGCGGCTGCGCATCACCGGCATTTCGAATTCGCCGAGCAAATCCATGACATCGCGGGCCAGCTTGATGTTTGGCTGGCATTGGTTGATCAGCAGGCGGGCCAGCAGCTTTTCATTGATATCTCCGGCCCGCTCAATGGCGGCCTTGATACCGATCGACGCCCACAAATCCAGCGGCGACGGAATCACCGGCACTATCGCCAGATCGGCGGCCAGCAAAGCGCTTTCCGCCAGGGGAGACTCGGCGGCAGGCGGACCGTCGATAATGATACGCTGGTAG
>JAJZTZ010000164.1 GCA_021847305.1 Pseudomonadota bacterium
GCCAAGGATTTGTGGCGACAATCTGAAAAAAGAACGTTCTACATCTATTCAGATATTGGCGGATTTCTCGTTTGTGATCGCCCGCAAGAAGACAACTCCTGCAAAAGGGTTGGCAACTGGAGTAAAGAGCTATCCACAAGAACCCCTAATAGCCCAGAACTCGCCAATTTCAAATTTGATACAAGCAAATGGTGGCCGTGGGACTCCTTCCAAGACACCCAATGGATCAAAATGGACGATCCCCATATCGTCTGGCCCAAACAAATGCAGCCCATTACCCATTGGCCGATCCGCTACATGATGCACTACGTGCCGGACGAAACAGTGGAAGAGCCTATCAAGTATAAATATGACAACTATAGGCGATACCAGTTTGACCAAGATGGGTTCCTGCTGGACAACAGGACAATGAATCGCTATGTCTACAGATCTAACACTCATACTCTGATGTATCGCATGTTTGGGTACAAGGATTTTGTAGCATTGATGCCCGTAGAACAATCCACCCCGCAAATCTCGTTTGTTGTAGATGGAGGTGATCCCGCAATTGCCTTTCAGGTTTCTGAACAGAAAAGGCAACCGAAAATAGCTTATATCGACCCCGGGCAAGGCATTCCCGGTGATGAAATTTATGCTTGGGCCAGTTTTGATGACCCGGTACAGCCGCTTTATGACAAAAAACACGGAAACCTGTGTGTCATGGACTGCAAAAGTCGCAAACGCTGGGCCCCCTCTCCCTTTGATGCAAGGTATTAAGAGACTGGAGTGGCGCAAAGTGTCTCGGAATCGGGGGCGATTCAGTCCCCATATTCGTCCTGTGCCCATGTTTGTCCACTAGCCCACGAGAAGCCCCTTGAATAGACTCTTTTTCCGGCTACCAATACTGATTTTCTCGCTTATTATCATACTAGCTGGTTTTGTGGCGTAGCGGTTTCTTTCAAAACCGCAGACCCCGGCACACACAATCAACAACCCATCAATCAAATACCTTAAGTTCATCACTCCCGCGACTGTATTGGCGTATTACCTCAGTGAATCTGGCGAGAACCAAGCCGACTGGAAAGCAAAAGCAGACACATTTGTCTCCCACAGCGAAGAAATTGAAGAAGCGCCGAACGGCCAACTAATTCGTCTTACGCATACTATTCGATTAACTACATCCGCTAAAAACAACAATATCGAACACCCCAAATATGTATTTGTTGTAGAAAATGCGTATACCGAACCTAAGAATGATTACCCAGAGAATGACCGCTATACATGCGAGGTGTTTGTATTAGCATTCCGAAATAAAGAATGGAAGAAGGAAAACCTCGATTTTATTGAGGAAAGTCAATATGAGGGAGATACGCGATTTGCAAAAGACTGCAGCGGGTTCAGCGTCAAATGGAAAAACAACTATCCAATCCTGACTCGATCAATAAGTTTTGGGCCATATGAGGGTGGTGAGATTGTAGATACACATGAAGAAATTTTCAGAGCAAATGGCAAATATCAATTAAAGACTCGCGAATAAATTCTAAATAAAAACGCAAATCCTCCTGGTATAAGTTCGTTCCGATTCTGACACCCTACCCCGGACCAGCACCATTTATTACTAGAAGTTTCAGGTAATGACTACTTTCAACAAAAAACCCAAGTGAGTGCTTTTGATGCAGGAGGAACAAGCCAACACAACATGCTCACTTCGTAGCAGTCGCTCAATTTTTGTCCCACAAACCGCGGGTATCAATCACCGCCTTGCCCGCCAGTGCGCCGATGCTGATGCCGTTGAACAGCTGGTGATTCACCAGCAGCAGCACGATATCGGCCTTCGCCACCGCCTCTTCCGCTTCGGCAAAAACCACACCTTCACCCGCCAGGCTGGCGGGCAGTTCGTGAATGTGCGGCTCGGCTACATAGAGCGTGCCCAGCCGCATGGTTTTGAGCTGCTCGACGATTTCCAGTGACGGGCTTTCGCGCAAGTCGTCGATATCCGCCTTGAAGGCCAGGCCCAGACAGGCAATCACGGGCTTGTCGAAACGGCTGGCAGCCGCTTTTACCTTGTCGATCACCGCATGCGGTTTGTGATCGTTCACTTCGCGGGCCGTGCGGATGAGGCGAGCTGTCTTGGGATTGGAATGGACGATAAACCAGGGGTCCACTGCAATACAATGGCCGCCGACACCGGGGCCGGGCTGCAGAATGTTGACGCGCGGGTGGTGGTTGGCCAGCCGGATCAGTTCCCACACATTGATGCCCTGCTCGTCGCAGATCAGCGACAGCTCGTTGGCAAAGGCGATGTTCACATCGCGGAAGGAGTTTTCCGTCAGCTTGCACATCTCCGCAGTACGGGCGTTGGTGATGATGCACTGGCCTTTGACGAAAGTTTTGTACAGCTCCGCCGCGCGGGCGGCACACTTGGGCGTGAGGCCACCTACCACGCGGTCGTTTTCCACCAGTTCGTGCAAAATCTTGCCCGGCAGTACCCGCTCTGGGCAGTAAGCCAGGTTGATATCGGCATCTTCGCCGGCCTGTGGCGGAAAACTCAGGTCCGGGCGCTCCTGCGCCAGCCAGCCCGCCATCAGCTCGGTGGTGCCCACCGGCGAGGTGGATTCCAGAATCACCAGGTCGCCTTTTTTCAACACCGGCGCAATAGAGCGGGTAGCGGCTTCCACGTAGGTCAGATCCGGCTCATGGTCGCCCTTGAATGGCGTCGGTACGGCAATCATGAAGGCATCGGCCGCTTCCGGCTTGAGTGTGGCGCGCAACCGCCCGGCCTCGACCACGCTTTTGACCAGCTTATCCAGATCCGGCTCGACAATGTGGATATTGCCCGCGTTAATGGTGTCTACCGCAAACGGGTTCACGTCCACGCCAATCACACTGACACCGTGGCTGGCCAGTACTGTGGCGGTCGGCAGCCCGATGTAGCCCAGGCCGATCATGCATACACTGTTGAATTTCATTTCGTTTTCTCTGACTTAAGCCGCGCCACAATGCGTTCGCACGCCTTGCCATCGCCATAGGGGTTATGCGCGGCACTCATTTGCGCGTAAATTTCACCATCATCCAGCAACTGGCTGACAAAATGCACAATCTTGTCGCTATCCGTGCCCACCAGTTTCACCGTTCCCGCTGCTACCGCCTCCGGTCGTTCAGTGGTATCGCGCATCACCAGAACCGGTTTACCCAGTGACGGCGCTTCCTCCTGAATACCGCCGGAATCAGTCAAAATCAGCGTGGCATTGCGCATTAAATACACAAACGGCAGGTAGTCCAGCGGCTCGATCAAATAAACATTCGCCAAGCCCGACAACAGGCGGTTCACCGGTTCGCGCACGTTGGGGTTCAGGTGTACCGGGTAAACCATATCGACATCGGGATAACGCTGAGCCAGCTGCGCCAGCGCAGCGCAAATGCGCTCGAAGCCGCCGCCGAAACTCTCGCGCCGGTGGCCGGTTACCAGCACCATGCGGCGACCGTCCTGCCGGTAAGGAATGCCGCTCCCCACCTGCTGGCACAGATCTGCGTCCTGCTCCAGACGCGCATTGACCGACAGCAGCGCATCAATGACAGTATTGCCGGTGACACAAATTGAATCCGGCACCGCCCCCTCGGCCAGCAAATTCGCCTGGGCCGTTTCTGTGGGGGCAAAATGCAGGCGCGTCAGCACGCCGGTGAGTTTGCGGTTGGCCTCTTCCGGCCAGGGGGAATACAGGTTGCCGGTACGCAGACCGGCTTCCACATGCGCCACCGGAATCTGCTCATAAAACGCGGCCAGACTGGCAGCAAAGGTTGTGGTGGTATCGCCGTGCACCAGCACGAAATCAGGGCGGAAGTCCTGCAGCACGGGCTTCAAGCCCTGCAGTACAGCACTGGTGATATCCGTCAGACTTTGCCCCGGACGCATCAGGTTCAGATCGTAATCCGGGCGGATGGCAAACAGCTCCAGTACCTGATCCAGCATCTGCCGGTGCTGTGCTGTGACGCAAACGCGGGCTTCGAACGCGCTGTCCGCCGCCAAAGCCTGCACCAGCGGCGCCATTTTGATGGCTTCCGGCCGGGTACCGAAAACGGACAACACTTTAATGGACATGTGCGTGCGATAGATGCGCAAAATAACGCCGCATTATATCCTATCGGCCTTATTCGCAACCCAGGAACGCATCCGTTGCTACAACAATCTGCCGAAAGCCCTCAAACAATGAGCGAGCGAGCTGAAGTGCAAGGAACCCGGAGCACAGGACACGAGACATATCAGACAGATAGGCGAATGTCCGAGCACCGCGTGACGCCGCAATCCAGTCGCGCAGACATTGTTTCAGGGCTTTCGAGAAAAGCTGTTTTGTTTGCCCCTTTTTGGCGCCAACCCGGCCATATCGGCAACAACCGCGTGGAGCGCTTTGTGCGCTGGCTGGCAGAAGACGGTTATCAGGTGATCGTCATTCGCGGCGGCAGCGCTGACAGCGAACAATCCACCCCCTGGGGGCTGGAATTGACCGTGCGCGACCCGGCCGGCCTGTACCGCGACAACGTCGCTGCCAGCGGCTTTGCCCCGCAAGGCGGCAACCCGCTGAAAAAGTGGCTCAAGGCGATCGGGCACCGCCTGCTTAACCCCGACCCCAGCATCATCTGGGCACGGCGCGCCATGCACCATCCGCGAGTGCATGAACGGGTACAGGGTGCAGCGTTCATTCTGTCATCCAGCCCGCCGGAATCGCCGCATGTCGGCGCCAGCTACCTGGCCCGTAAATTCGCTATCCCACACATCGTCGACATGCGCGACGGCTGGCTGGACGAACCGCTCAAACCCCTGCTGAAAAC
>JAJZTZ010000165.1 GCA_021847305.1 Pseudomonadota bacterium
AAGTCGCACAGCGGCGCTGGTCGCTGGAGCAGAAATCCGTCGCCGCCCCTGTCAGCGCGCGGGTGGAAGACACCTACTTCCGCGTCGGCGAATGGGTGCCGGCCGGTAGCCCCGTGCTCAGTCTGTTGGCGCCGCAAGCCGTGAAAGTGCGTTTCTGGATACCGGAAGCCGATCTGCCACGGCTGCCGCCGGGCAGCAAAGTGACCCTCCACTGCGACGGCTGCGCGCAAGCCATTCCAGCCGTGGTCCGCTTTGTCGACCGCGAAGCCGAATTCACCCCGCCGGTGATCTACAGTCGGGAAAACCGCGCCAAGCTGGTCTTCATGGCTGAAGCCGAACCGGCGCCGCAAGACAAAGCCAAGCTGCGCCCCGGCCAACCGGTGGACGTGAGCCTGCCTTGAGCGATCTGGTCATCGACGTCAGCGGCCTGACCAAGCGCTACGGCGACAAAACCGCCGTGGATCGCCTGAACATGCAGGTCAGGCGCGGCGAGATCTATGGCTTTCTCGGCCCCAACGGCTCCGGCAAAACCACCTCGATCCGCATGATGTGCGGCCTGCTCACCCCCGATGCCGGCGAAGGCCATACCCTGGGCTACGATGTGGTGCGCGAATCGGCCGCCATCAAGCGTGAAGTGGGCTACATGACCCAGCGCTTCGGTCTGTACGAAGACCTGAGCATCCGTGAAAACCTCGACTTCATCGGCCGTATCTATGGCATCGACAATCGCCGCCGTCGCGTCACCGATGCGCTGGACCGGCTGGGTCTGGCGGAACGGCAGAAACAGCTGGCCGGCAGCCTGTCGGGCGGCTGGAAACAGCGCCTGGCGCTGGCCGCCTGTATGCTGCACACGCCGCGCCTGCTGTTGCTGGACGAGCCCACCGCCGGGGTCGATCCGAAAGCCCGCCGGGATTTCTGGGACGAAATCCACCGCCTCTCCGGCGAAGGCGTGACTGTGCTGGTTTCCACCCATTACATGGACGAGGCAGAGCGCTGCCACCGGCTTGGCTATATTGCCTACGGCAAGCTGCTGGCAACCGGCACGCCGAACAGCCTGATTGAACAATCGGCGCTCACCACCTGGACCATCGAGGGCGAACAGGCCAGCCAGCTGGGCGACAAACTGGAATACCAGCCCGGCGTGGACATGGTTACGCGTTTCGGCAACTCGCTGCATGTCAGCGGCACCGATGCCGCCGCGCTGGCCGCCACCCTGGCCCCGTGGCGCAACCAGCCCGGCCTGAGCTTTACCCAGGGCAAGCCGGTGCTGGAAGACGTATTCATCCATCTTATGCAGCAGTCGGCGGACAGCTATGCGCAGAACTGAATTGTTCAGCTGGGGTCGCCTGCTGGCCGTGATGCTGAAGGAATTTCTGCAGCTGCGCCGCGACCGGCTGACTTTTGCCATGATGATCGGCATTCCCATCATTCAGCTCACCCTGTTCGGTTTTGCCATCAACGGCGACCCCAAAGCTCTGCCCACCGTCGTTATCGCTCACGAACAGGGGCCGTTTACCCGTTCACTGGTGGCCGCACTGGCCAACACCGGTTATTTCCGCATGGTCTGCAACGACTGCGGCGACGATGAAGCGGATCACATGCTGGCGCGCGGTGAAGCGCAGTTCGTCATCACCATTCCCAGCGGCTTCGAACGCGGCATTGTGCGCGGTGAACAGCCAGTGCTGCTGGTCGAGGCCGACGCCACCGATCCGTCCGCCACCGGCAACGCCATCGCCGCCCTGCAGCAGCTGGCCGGCAGCGCCCTGCGGCATGACCTGACCGGTCCCTTATTGCAACGCCAACCCGGTCCACCGCCGTTTGATCTGCGCATCCAGCGGCACTACAACCCCGAAGGCATCACCCAGTACAACATCGTGCCCGGTCTTACTGGCGTCATCCTCACCATGACCATGATCATGATGACCGCGCTGGGCGTCACCCGTGAAATCGAACGCGGCACGCTGGAAAACCTGCTCGCCACACCGGTGCGCCCGCTGGAAGTGATGGTTGGCAAGATCGCCCCCTACATCCTTATCGGCTATGTCCAGGTTTCGGTCATTCTCATCGCAGCGCGTTACCTGTTTCAGGTGCCCTTCGTTGGCAGCCTGTCTTTGCTGCTGGCCTGCGTGCTGTTGTTCATTGCCGCCAACCTGACCGTGGGCATCACCATCTCCAGCGTGGCGCGCAACCAGACCCAGGCCATGCAGATGACTTTCTTTTTCTTTCTGCCCTCCATGCTGCTGTCCGGCTTCATGTTCCCCTTCCGCGGCATGCCGGAATGGGCTCAGGTCATCGGTAACATCCTGCCGCTGACGCATTTTCTGCAACTGATTCGCGGCGTCATGCTCAAGGGCAACCACCTGCCCGATCTATGGCCGCATATCTGGCCCCTGCTGCTGTTCATTTTCGTCGTCATGGCCATCGGCCTGAAGCGCTTCCGCCGCACGCTGGATTGATCCGGGAACGGAAGGCAACGAGTGGTAAACAGTGAACTGTTCACTGTTTACTGCCTGCCGTTTGCTCCCCTCACAATTGCGTAACGTCCTGAAACACACTGAAACGGATTCTTAAGGCCTTCTTAAGTTAAACGGCGGAGAATGGGTCCTGCCAGCAACGTTGCTGGAATCCACTTGAAACCGTACCAGGAGACTTGAAATGCGTAAATCCACTCTGATCGCTGCACTGTTTGCTTCCGCTTCCATCATCGCTGCCGGCGTTGCTTCTGCTGACGAAGCCAAACCGGCCACTGAAAAAGCGGCAGTCAAAGCTGAAAAACACGAAGTGAAGGCAGAAAAGAAACAAGTCAAAACCGAGAAGAAAGAAATCAAGGCAGAAAAAAAACAAATGAAAGCTGAACACAAAGCTGAAAAGCACGAGAAAAAAGCTGAGAAAGCTGAGAAAACCGGAGCCCCCGCAGCCAAATAAGCTACACCCGAACACTCAACAAAGCCCGGCCGAGCCGGGTTTTTTTGCATCTATTAACACGTTCCTGCCCGGCACATTTCAAATCCCCCTCAATCCCCCCTTTTCAAAGGGGGAAGGCCCCTCACCTCTCACCTCTCACCTCTCACCTCTCACTCCCACTTCACACTTCACACTTCCCGCCCTATAATTTGATTCATGAACACAAATCAAAAAGACCAGGAAAAACGCGGTGGGCGACGAGCCGGAGCCGGCAGAAAAGCCGGCAGCGGCAGCTTTGGCGAGCCGACCCGGCCGGTGCGCGTGCCGGAAAGTCAGGTGGCGTCGGTGCTCGATTTTCTGGCCGCTTACCGCGCCAGCCGCAATGACCCGGCTGTTGCCGGCGAGGTCTACCGGCCGGCAGCGCAGCCGCGCCCGTTGCGTCTGCCGCTGTTCGGCAGCAAGGTGCAGGCCGGCTTTCCCTCCCCGGCCGACGATTACGTGGCCGAGCAGCTGGATCTGCACCAGCTGCTGGTAAAACGCGAAGCCGCCACCTTTTATGTACGCGTGCAAGGCGACAGCATGGTTGATGCCGGCATCCGCGAAGGCGACATTCTGGTGGTGGACCGTTCCATCACGCCGGCTGACGGCAAGATTGTCATTGCCGTACTGAACGGCGAACTGACCGTAAAAGAACTGTCCATTAAACCGCATGGCATTCAGCTGCTGCCGCGTAACGACGCCTACCCGCCCATTGACGTGCCGCAGGAATCCGACCTCACCGTCTGGGGCGTGGTCACCGGCGTGGTACGGCAACTGTAAAGCGGTCTGCCATCATGTTTGCGCTGATCGACGGCAACAACTTTTTCGTTTCCTGCGAGCGGGTGTTCAACCCGGCACTGGAAGGTCGCCCCGTGGTGGTGCTGTCCAACAACGACGGCTGCGTGGTGGCGCGCTCGGCGGAAGTGAAGGCGCTCGGCATCAAGATGGGGATGCCGTTTTTCCAGATCCGTGACCTGGTCAAACGCCACGGCATTGTCGCCTTTTCTTCCAACTATGTGCTGTACGGCGATATGAGCGCGCGCATGATGCAGGTGGCCGGCAGTTTCGCACCGCGGCAGGAAATCTACAGCATCGACGAAACCTTTCTCGACCTCACCGGCCTGTCCGGCGACTACACCGAACTGGGGCAGCGTATCCGCCGCCAGGTCAAACAATGGGTCGGCCTTCCCGTCGGGGTGGGTATTGCCCCCAGCAAAACGCTGGCGAAAATCGCCAATCACCTCGCCAAGACCAATCCGGTATTTGCCGGGGTGTGCGAATTGGCTGCGTTGTCGCAACAGGAACAGGACCGCCTGCTGAATGCCCTGCCGGTGGGCGAAGTCTGGGGCGTGGGCCGCCGTCTGGCGCCGAAACTGGAGCAGATCGGCATCGTCAGCGTCAAGCACCTGCGCGACGCCTCGCCCCAGCGTATCCGCAAGCTGTTCGGCGTGACGCTGGAGCGTACGGTGATGGAGCTCAACGGCCATCATTGCCTGCATCTGGACGACCTGCCGGCAGTGCGTCAGCAGATTGTCTGCTCACGTTCGTTCGCCACGCGCCTGACGCGGCTGGAGGACCTGATGCCCGCCATCGCCCACCACGCCAGCCGGGCGGCAGAAAAACTGCGCCAGCAGCAGTGTCTGGCCGGCAGCCTCCAGGTTTTCATCCAGACCGCGCCGCACAG
>JAJZTZ010000024.1 GCA_021847305.1 Pseudomonadota bacterium
CAAACACGGTATTGCCGGCCTGATGCTCGGCGAGGATCTGTTTGACGATGTCAGGGACGGACAGGTCCTGGAACACCCGGCTGGTACGGCGGTGGCGCAGCAGGGCAAAGGGCGGTTCGATGATTAACTGATAACGGGCGAAGCCGCCGTCACCGCCTAATGAAGAAGCGGACGACACCACGCCGGAGCGTTCGACCGTTGCCCCGGCATCGTCGACAATCGACAACCGCGCAGGCAGGCCGATGAGCTGCTTTAACTCGATGGCATCGTCGACGGATAGACAGGTGAGGGTGTATTGGTAGGTGTCGTTCAGCCCTTCGCTGCCTTCGGCCGTCTGGATGATCAGGTGGTTGTCCCAGTTACCGTCGGTGCCAAGGTCGAGTTTGAGAAGGCGGTTTGTGGTGTTGAAGAGGGAACTATCAAGCCCGAGAAGGTCGGTGAGGGATTTCATGGGTAGGTATTTATGCTTCTGTGCTAAAAACTCAGCCATTCTATGCCGATGACATAATCAATTCAAGCGGAATCACACGCATCATCTGATCAGATTGTCGTGTCTTAAGTATTGATGCCAGATACTTCGCTGTCGGGGAGGTTTAGCCTAGCTAAAAACAATCAGGGCCATGATCCGGTTGGAACATGGCCCTGATGGGGTGTGCTGCGGGTGAGGCCTTGGAGGTAGGGTGCAATCACTGCAAGGCATTGCACCTGACACCGACCCCCACCATCCGGCGCAATAACGATTGCGCCCGACATAAGCCGCAGGCTTAACGGGTTAAGCCTGCGTACGGCAGCGGCAGTTTTTAGTTCCGGCCGTCGCTGCGCGACTTACTGAAAGCTTCCGCTCTTACCGTTAGCGGGTAAGGCCCGCTGGCAACTTTTAGTTCCGGCCGCGGCTTACGCCGCTTAACCGACAAGCCGGTTAGCCTTCACTGAAAACTGCCCCTGCAGGTTTAACGAGTTAAACCTGCGTACAACAGGGGCAGTTTTTCCGGCAGACGTTCTACGTGGTCGACCACCATGTAGTTGCGGGCACCGAAGATACGCGATACGTACTGGTCGGCGCGCGGGTCGAGGCTCATGCAGTAGGTGATGACGCCGTTGCGGCCGGCTTCTTCCACGGCTTTTTTGGTGTCGTTGCGCAGGTACTGCGGATCGCGCACGTCAATGTCGGCCGGCTCGCCGTCGGTGATGACGATCATCAGCTTCTTCGACGAACGCTGCTGCTTCAGGTAGTGCGAAGCGTGGCGGATGGCTGCGCCCATGCGGGTGGACAACTGACCGGTCATGCCGGCGAGGCGCGCCTTGGGCGTGTCGTCGTACGGCTGATCGAAGTCCTTGAAGCGGTAGTATTCCACGTCGTGGCGGCCGTCGGAACAGAAGCCGTGGATGGCAAACGGGTCGCCGATCTTGCTGATCGCATCGGCCAGCAGTACGCAGGCCTGGCGGGTCAGGTCGAGCACGGTGTGGTCCTGCCCGGCCACCTTGTCGTTGGTGGATTCGGACAGATCGACCAGTACCATCACGGAAATATCGCGCGTCTTGCGCACCGAACGCATCATGATGCGCGGGTCCGGCTGCATACCCATGCGCATTTCGATCATGGAGCGGATGGCGGCGTTGATATCCACTTCGTCGCCGTCTTCCAGCTTGCGGATACGCTGCACGCCCTGGGGCTGCATGGCGTCGAGCAGGAACTTCATGCGCTGGATTTCACGCTTGTACTGCGAGGCGATGTTCTCGATGATTTCCAGTTCGCCGTTTTTCGGCCGCTTTTCCATCACCGTGGTCCAGGTGGGGCGCTCCAGCTGGATCTGGTAATCCCATTCGGAATAGTGGTACGGCGCGGACATCGGTTCCTTGCCTTCCAGCTCGTTCCAGGATTTGCCGCCGGATTCGTCGCCGATATTTTCGTACGGGAACAACTCGGTGCCGAGTACCCACACTTCCTGGGCGTCATCGCCGGCCAGCTCGGTGTCGATCTCGTTGACCATTTCCATGACGCTGACGTATTTACGCACCTGCTGCACGCTGTCGTAGCCAGCCGCTGCCGCCTTGTCCATGTCGAATTCGACGAATTCCCAGAAGTAGCGGTTGTCGTCCAGGTACGGTGCACGCAGGATGTCGTTGCGCGGCGAGAAGCCGAGCTTCAGCTGGTACAGGTCGTGCGCCAGTTGCACGCCGATATCCCACGACAACTGATTGTCTTCCAGACGATGCTGCTCGGCGGCAAACAGTTCGCGCGCCTTGACGATGATCGGGTGATTGTCTTCGTAAGTCGGGTCAAGCAGCGCACGGGCGATACGGTTAAGGTAGTCGCCAAGGCTCTTGTCCTGATCAGCTTTTGCCAGATGCAGCCTGGACCACAGCTGTGCCAGACCGGGGAATTTGTTGATGGCCATGCGCTCGACACGGGCATCCTCGATGACGCTGATTACGGCCATCTGGAAGGTGTTGAGGTTTTCTGCGGAAATCGGCGTCGTGGTATAGGCTATGTGCGCCGCGCAGTGCGCGGTTGCGGCACGGTACATTTCCAGACCGTCGACATGCAGGATTTCATTGCCGGCTTCGTCTTTTACAACAAAATCGTCGTAGGCATCGGGAATGTGCAGCAGGTAGTTCTCGATGTAGGGCTTGTAGCCTTCGCGCTTCTCAAAGTCGCCGGAGGTCGGGCGCATGAAAAAATCGCGGGCCCACAGCGCGCGCAGGTACATGTTGATGCGGCGGTGGACGTCGACGAACAGCGTGCCTTTGCGTTCCTGCTGCATGATCGCCAGCGATTCCGGCGTTTGCAGGCCGAAGTAGCGCACCTGCTCTTCGTAGTTGGTGCGGTGTGCCTGGGCACCCCAGGTGGCCCAGCGGCGCAGGCCACCCAGGGTGAGCTGGGAAAACAGTTTTTCCAGGTTGTCCAGCATGGGTTTTACGCCACGCGGTGCGCTGGCCAGCAGATTGTTGATCAGCTGCAGGTATTTCTTGAACAGTTCGGAGTCGCCCAGGCGCTCGGCCGCAAACGGTGCGGTGGAGAGCATCAGTTCGATCACGGTACCGCTGGTTTTCGAGGCCATGGTCATGGCAGCGACCACCAGATCGGGCACCACGTCTTCGCCGACCAGACGGGCGATAGGCGGGGCATTTTCAATGTAGGTGGCAACCAGCTCGTGACCGCGTCCCAGGTTTTTCAGGGATACGGCGCCATCCAGATAGTTTTGCAGGCCACGCGGGCTGAACACGCGTGCGGCGTCCTGCCACGTCGCGCTGAGAATTTCGCGCGAGTGGTCCGTGAGCTGACCGAGGTGTTCCTCGTAATCTTCAAGATGGATTGACATAGTTCCTCCCCTGCACGGGTGAGTAATGTACAGATAGCAGCCAACAGTGAGCGGTTTTGCGTAAACCGCTCATGCCCTGTCAAATTTTGCTTGCGGTTCACAGCTCACTGTTTACCGCCTGCCGACTTACCTATTAGAAGTAAGTGCTTACAGCCGCATCCAGTGCATCGCGCATATCCGGATCGTCGGTAATCGGACGAACCAGGGCTACACGGCAAGCCGCGCTGGGCTCCACACCCTTGGAGATGAGGGACGCTGCGTAAATCAGCATACGGGTGGAGATACCTTCGTCCAGACCGTGACCCTTCAGGTTACGTGCACGCTCGGCGATGGAAACCAGTTTGTCGGCCACTTCGGCGTTGACATGGCCTTCGTGCGCCACGATTTCCTGTTCGATACCGTGTTCCGGGTAGTTGAAGTCCAGACCGCCAAAACGCTGTTTGGTGGACTGTTTCAGGTCTTTCATCAGGCTCTGGTAGCCGGGGTTGTAGGAGATTACCAGCTGGAAGTCCGGATGGGCTTCGATCAGCTCGCCCTTCTTTTCCAGCGGCAGGGCGCGGCGGGCGTCGGTCAGCGGGTGGATCACCACGGTGGTGTCCTGACGGGCTTCAACCACTTCGTCCAGGTAGCAGATGGCGCCGTAACGGGCGGCGATGGCCAGCGGGCCATCCTGCCAGCGGGTGCCGTTGGCATCCAGCAGGAAGCGGCCCACCAGGTCGGATGCGGTCATATCTTCGTTACAGGCAACGGTGATGAGGGGCTTGCCCAGTTTCCAGGCCATGTATTCGACAAAACGGGTTTTACCGCAGCCGGTCGGGCCCTTCAGCATCATCGGCATACGTACGGAATAGGCAGCTTCAAACAGTGCTACTTCATCCGCTACAGCGCGGTAGTAAGGCTCTTTTTTAACGCGATACTGCTCCATGATGTCGCTCATTTCGCTGTCCTTTCGAAGATAGTTCGGTAGTGTCGGTAACTGTGGGGATGTTTCCCCTCAAAGAAGTCGTCGTTACGGCGTCTTTGAGGAAAAACAAACCCCCGCCATGCCCAGAAGCTGTGACTAACCACGGATTCAGTGCACGACGGGGGCTGTTTTAGCTCACCGTCGGGTAAATTTACACGGTTTTACCGCGGTAAATTACCATGGCAGCGCCCTGGCTTTGAGCAAAGTTGTCGTAGCCAACCAGACGAACGTGGTTGTTCGGGTTAGCTTTGTGACAAGCTTCAGCTTCGCTCAGGATCTTGTTGACGTCGGTTTCACCGAACATCGGCAGTTTCCACATGTACCAGTAGGAATCCATCAGGTGTTCCGGTTCGGTATGCTCGACAGCCGGGTTCCAGCCCTTGCTAACGATGTACTCAACCTGTTTACGGATATCGTCAGAAGACATAGCCGGCAGGTAAGAGAAAGTTTCGAATTTGCGGCTGGCGGGATCGCTCAGACGGCTTTTGTAATCCATAACTTCAGACATTTTTTGCTCCTTACGTCGCAGTGAGGGGTTAGGCGTGAGGGGCGTGACGTAAACGTCGTGCGCCTCTCTCCTCACGCCTCACGGTCATTACTTGTGAGCCACGTCCAGTTTGTCGACGGTGTCGAACTCGAACTTGATCTCTTTCCAGGTTTCCATGGCGATCTTCAGTTCCGGGCTGTTTGCAGCAGCCTTGGTCAGAACTTCCTTGCCTTCTTTCTCGATGGCAACACCACGGTTACGTGCTTCCACACAGGCTTCCAGCGCTACGCGGTTAGCAGCGGCGCCAGCAGCGTTACCCCACGGGTGACCCAGGGTACCACCACCGAACTGCAGTACGGAGTCGTCACCGAAGATGGTCACGAGAGCCGGCATGTGCCATACGTGAATACCACCGGAAGCAACCGGCAGAACGCCCGGCATAGAGCCCCAGTCCTGGTCAAAGAAGATACCGCGGCTGCGATCTTCTTTAACGAAGCTGTCGCGCATCATGTCGATCCAGCCCAGGGTAGCTTCACGGTCGCCTTCCAGCTTACCTACTACGGTACCGGAGTGCAGGTGGTCACCACCGGACAGACGCAGGATCTTGGTCAGTACGCGGAAGTGGATACCGTGGTGCGGGTTACGGTCCAGTACGGCGTGCATAGCGCGGTGGATATGCAGCAGCATGCCGTTGTCACGACACCAGTTAGCCAGACCGGTGTTGGCGGTAAAGCCACCGGTGATGTAGTCGTGCATAATAATCGGCGCGCCGATTTCTTTAGCGTATTCAGCACGCTTGTACATTTCTTCCGGAGTCGGAGCGGTAACGTTCAGGTAGTGACCTTTGCGTTCGCCGGTTTCACGTTCAGCTTTTTCGATCGCTTCCATTACGAAGTCGAAACGCTGACGCCAACGCATGAACGGCTGGCTGTTTACGTTCTCGTCGTCCTTGGTGAAGTCCAGACCGCCACGCAGACATTCGTATACGGCACGGCCGTAGTTCTTGGCAGACAGACCCAGTTTCGGCTTGATGGTACAGCCCAGCAGCGGACGGCCGTACTTGTTCATCATGTCGCGCTCAACCTGGATACCGTGCGGCGGGCCGCCACAGGTCTTAACGTAGGCGATCGGGAAGCGAACGTCTTCCAGACGCAGGGCACGTACGGCCTTGAAGCCGAATACGTTACCTACCAGGGAGGTAAATACGTTTACAACGGAACCTTCTTCGAACAGGTCGATCGGGTAAGCGATGAAAGCGTAGAAGCAGGTGTCGTCGCCCGGTACGTCTTCGATAGCGTAAGCACGGCCTTTGTAGTAGTCCAGGTCGGTCAGCAGATCGGTCCAAACGGTGGTCCAGGTACCGGTAGAAGATTCAGCGGCAACAGCAGCAGCAGCTTCTTCACGATCAACACCGGCTTGCGGGGTGATCTTGAAGCAAGCCAGAATATCGGTGTCCAGCGGGGTGTATTCAGGCATCCAGTAAGTCTGGCGGTATTCCTTCACACCGGCGTTGTATGTTTTTACGGCCATAACAACCTCCAAGTAATAATCAAAAAATCAATCAGGCTATGTCAGCTATCGAGACATGGTTCGAACTATACAGAGGCATCGATATAAGTAACAGTCAATAATATTGATTGTTATGATAAGATAAACCTTATGATCAATGCTTCACCCTTTGCGGCAGGGTGGACAACCAGTATAGACAATTAACCCATTATTGCGAGAGGGTATTTTGCTCCACGTCACCTTCCGTCAGCTCAGCGTTTTCTCTTCCGTAGCGCGCAACCTGAGCTTCACCCGCGCCGCGGAAGAATTGCATTTGTCCCAGCCCGCCGTGTCGATGCAGATACGCCAACTGGAAGAACATGTCGGCATTCCCCTGTTTGAACAGCTGGGCAAAAAAATCTATCTGACCGAAGCCGGCCAGGAGCTGTATCACTACAGCCGCTCCATTTCCGAACTGCTGACCGAGGCGGAATCGGTCCTGTCGGAACTGAAAGGCCTGCAACGCGGCAAGCTGCGGATTGCCGTGGCCAGTACCGCCAACTATGTGGCGCCGCAGTTGCTGGCGGCATTCAGCCAGCGCTTTCCCACGGTGACCGTGAGTCTCGATGTAACCAACCGCCAGGCCCTGCTGGAGGAACTGGAGAACAACGAGATCGAGCTGGCAATCATGGGCCAGCCGCCCGAGGGGCTCGATCTTGTCGCCGAATCGTTCGTCGAAAACCCGCTGGTGGTCATCGCACCGGTCACTCATCCGCTTGCTGCGGCGCGCAACATCCCGCTGTCGCGCCTGGAGCAGGAAACCTTTCTGGTACGCGAGCCCGGCTCGGGTACCCGTATCGCCATGGAACGCTACTTCAGCAAACATCATGTGCACATCCAGCAAGGCATGCAGATGAACAGTAGCGAGGCCATCAAGCAGGGCGTTCAGGCCGGCCTGGGGCTGAGCGTTGTGTCGCTGCACACCGTAGAGCTAGAGCTTGAGGCCAATCGCCTGGCGGTGCTCGACGTTGAGGGCTTGCCGATCAAGCGCTACTGGTACATCGTGCACCGGCGCGGCAAACGTCTGACGAGTGCCGCGCTGGCGTTTAAACGCTTCATGCTGCAGGAAGCCGCCACCCTGATGGGCTCCGGCTCCGCCAAGTAGTTCTCCTTAGAGAAGCGCTGCTTTACTCCATGAATGGAATCAATCAGCGCTTCCTCAGGCACGTTCCCAGCTGCCGGCGGCTACGCGTCGGTAAACGGCACTGCCGTCGATGCGGAAAATGTGCAGCCACTGATTGTCCACCAATTGCTGCACCAGACCATGACGCTCGATAATGGCGTCGATAGCCTGTTGCGGCGCTTCCAGATAGACGCTCAGGCGCAGCGGCTCGTGAATCCAGCGGGTGCCGTCATGCAGCGACTGCAACGGCAGGCCGACGCGCAGATCGCCGCCGTTGCCTTCCAGCACGCCGATGGCCCCGCCGACGATGTTATGCAGCACTTTATTGCCGCTGCCGAAATGCAGGTTGTCCACCACTGAGCCGTAGTACTGCATGTTGATCCAGTTGGCCACCACCATCGGCGCGGTCATGATCAGCTCAAGAATCTTGAATTCGCTGTCCTGCTGCCAGTTGTAATCGTGCAGGAAGGCTCGGCCGCCGAGGTCGATGTTGGCCGTGCGCGCCCGCGGCGCGGCAATGAAGGCGGCGTTGTTGGCGAGCGCCCACTCCGGACGGATCTGCGACCAGTCGCGGCTGCGGCGCAATACGCTGGCTTCCACTTCCTTATCAGTCAGCCCGGCGAGGCCCAGCAGCGCGGCACGCTCCATGCGCGCCAGGTCGCCAGCCTGTTCCAGCCATTGCTGCAGGCGGGCCAGTTCAGCGGCAAACTGCAGCGGCACGTTTTCGGTATCGAACAGCGCCACTTCGTCGGTGGTGGTGTCATGCAGGGCAGCAACAAACCAGGTGTCCTGCGGAATGACAATGCCGCGCTCCACCAGCCCGGCGCGTACGGCGGGATCGTTCATCAACGCCACCACCACGCGGGCGCTGGCTTCACCGGTCTGCCCGGCGCAGGCACCGCAGTCAAGGCCGGTGGCATGAGGGTTGTTTACCGAGGTGCTGCCGTGGCCGGCGAGTACTACCAGGCGGGCAAAATTGCCGGTCAGCGACATGCCGCGCAGGATGCGCTCGGCATTGTTGACCCGGTCGGCTGGCGGAATACCGTGCATCAGCGGACTGCTGTACGTATGTGCGGCTGCCGTGCGCGATTCGAGTGACGGACCGATGCGTTTTACCACATCCTTATCCAGCCCCTGAGTGTGCGGATCGTCCACCGGACGGCTCCAGCCCATACTGTCGCTTACCAGTTTCTGCAGATACAGCAGACCGCTCGATTCGACGAAGGAGAAGCACGACGAAGCGGAAAACTTGAAGCCCTTCCATGCCTTGCTCAAACCGATTTTGCGGCGGCGCTGGGCGACCAGCACGGCGGTATCTTCGTGCTTGGCGGTTTCGTGGATGCAGTAGGTCGGGTTGAAAATCACCGGCACATGACGGCGCCCCGCAGCGGCGCCCAATGGCACGTATTCAATAAAGATGCCGAAGAAGCCGGCAAAGCCGATGGTCTGGGTGCCCGGAGCAACCGTTTCCAGCGCACGGCGGAATACTTCCGAGCGCACGTCGATACAGAAGGCTGCCTGGACATCCGGTCTCGCCGTCGTTGCGGACGGGCTGGCCACGTTACTCGCCAGGCCTTCCAGGACGGTACGCTGGAAGCCGATTTCCATGGCGCACAGAAGTACGCGATCGATTTCTGCTGCGGCCTGACGCTTGGCCGACGGCGGGCGCATGCTGGCTGCCAGCATATCCTGCCAGCGCGCCACCAGGGCCGGGCTGGAACGGTTTTGAAACAGCAGCAGGTCCCAGGCCAGGCGAATGGCGAGCAGGTTGACCATGGAATTGTCGCTTTTACCCGCCAGCTCGGCCTGCATGAGCAGGTAGCGCGTCCATGCCGCCCAGCCGCCTACGCTCAAGAGTGAGGCGTGCAGGTAACGTTCCACTGCCTGATCGGGCACGCCCAGCACCTGGATGGCGAGGGCGATGACGGCGAACGGATCGTCCGGCAAAGCGGCAATCTGCTCGCGGAAATGCTTCAGCCCCATCATGCGCGGGCTCAGGTCGATTTTGGCGGTTTCGCGCCAGGCGTCATAGAGCGACAGCTCGCGCCAGGGCAAGGGCAGCACGGCCTGACCCAGGTCGAAATAGGCCGCGCACTGCAGGCTGATGCGCTCGGTGACAAAACTCGACCACAGGCCGCCTTCCACGCGTTCGAGCACTTCGCTCACCTGCGCCATGCCGAGTTTCGGACGCGGCGCCGGCTGGGTCAGGGCGGCGTGCAGGGTATGCAGATCGAGCTTGCTGTTGCAGCGCGCGATGGCCTGCTGCAGATCCTGTTCGGTAATGCGCCCGCTTTCCATCTGTTCGCGGTAGTAATCCCACGACATATACAGCGAATTGCCGGTAATGCGCGCAATGGTATCCGAGGCATCCTGGAAACTCAGGTCGGTCATGCCGAAGAACGGATTGACGGCAACAAAGTTTTCCAGTGGCCATAACGGGGCGATGCGGCGACAGGCATCGTGGATGCGCCGCTTCAGCTCGGCCTGATCGACCGGCGCCGTCTTGCCGGCAGAGAGCGGATCATGAGCTTTGGCAGCCGGGGCGAGAGATGTCGTCATGATGGATCTCCATGATTCGGGATGGGCGCAAAGGGCGCCGGCTCACTAAAAATAAGCGGTGTCGGGCTCGGCCACAGGCGTTCGATTACGCGGGTAATAAACACATCGATGTACAGACCGTTGTGCAGGTGCACGTAAATCGATTTGCCCAGCAGCGCCGGATAATATTTCAGTAGCTGCTGCAGCAAGAGCAGCGCGGCAAAGGTGAGCACAACCAGCGCTGTCATGGCGTACTGCATGGAACTGGCAGCGTTCTGGATCGGCAGGACACTGTCCTGGATCAGGTTGGTGAACACGGCTTCGAGCGAGAAGTAGGCCACGCTCACCAGCACGATGCGCAGCAGTCCCTGCAGCCACAGGTTGTTTTCACCCGCTTCATTGGCGGTATGGAACAGCAGCTGGGTGCTGGCCATGGCCACCACGAAGGCAGCCGCCAGCAGGGCCGGCTGCTCCTGCAGATTCAGGCCGAACACACCACCCACCGCTGCTACCGTAAGCAACGATGCAAACAGGGCCAGCAGCAGACGACCGAGGCTGAATCCCTTGGCCGGCTTGGGCAGCTTGGGGCCGCGGAAGGCATCTACGCCGCTGCCGGAGGCCAGGAAGGCATGTGCCTTGTACAGCGAATGGGTAACCAGGTGCAGCATGGCCAGGCTGTACAGTCCGAGGCCGCATTCGAGCAGCATGAAACCCATCTGCGCGGTGGTCGACCAGGCCAGCGACACCTTGATGCTGGTCTGGGTGAGCATGATCAGCGAGGCCAGCGCCAGGGTGATCAGGCCAACCAGGGCCAGGGTAAACAGTGCCGGCTCATAGTGCGACACAACCGGGGTCATGCGCAGGATGAGGAACGCGCCAGCGTTGACGATACCGGCATGCAGCAAGGCGGAAACCGGGGTAGGCGCTTCCATCACCTGAATCAGCCAGCCATGGAAGGGGAATTGCGCCGATTTCAGCCCGGCGGCGGCAACGATGAGCATGGCCGCTGCCTTGAGCGAAGTAGGCAGTTCACCCTGCATGGCCGCCATTTTCTGGAACATCAGATCGAAATCCAGCGTGTTGAGCGTGGTGCCGATCAAGGCCACGGCAATCAGCAGGCTGAGATCGCCGATGCGGCTGGCGATGAATTTCTTGTGCGCCGACAGTACCGCAGCGCGGCGTTCACCGTAAAACACCAGCAGCTTGTGCAGGCACAGGCTGGTAGCGATCCAGGCGAGCACGAAGAACAGCAGGTTGCCCGACAGAATGAGCGCCAGAATGGCCGACAGGGTCAACGCCAGCCACTTGTGGAAGCGGCCGCGATTGGCGTCACCGTCCATGTAGTTTTTGGCGTAATTAGTCACTATAACGCCGACAAAAGACACCAGCAGCAGCATGATGGCGGTGACGGCGTTGAAATAGATGTTGACGGAAAAAACTCCCAGATCATTGGGCAGTTTGAACGAATGCAGCACCCAGGACTGGGTGGTATTGAACACATGTGCAGTCACGGCCAGTACAGCGCAAGCCAGGGCAATTGCGGCCGCCGCCAGTGTCATGCGTACCATGGTACGCGGACGACGATTGGCGAAAGACGCCGGTGTTAAGCCCACCAGAAGATAAAGCGCCGGCGCGGCGACGGCCAGGCCTGGAATAAGCATGTTTGTGGAGTACGACATACTCTGCTCCGTTTAATCCGTTTATATTGCTGCTCGTTTCACATCCGTGGTGCATCTCACGGGTTCTTCTGTTTGCTTATGTTCTCGGGCGTACTGCTTCCCGGAGGTAGAGCGGCGCTCTGTGCAGCGCCTGTTTTGCCCGGTATACGGTGTCCGGGCTGTGCGGCCGGCCGGTTATGTGGCGCAGCGCAGAAGGTGCCCGCTGCTGACGGTATCAGCAGTGGCTGAAGTTACAGAGAGTGGCGGCAAGGGTCTTGGATAAAGACCCGTTACCCGGGTTCTGCTCCAGGACTTCGGCCAGGGGGTCAACCCCGGTCCGCTGCCGTGTTTGCAGACTTGCCTGTCAGGCTGCCTTGACGCGACTGCCCAACTGATCCAGCGTACCCAGATGCTCCAGCTCGTCACGCAGAATGCGGTCGAACAGTGCCTGATGGGTCGCATCGCGCTGCCTGGCGCAATAATCAACCGCCTCTTCGTACAGCCGAATGGCGTCGTACTCGAGTTGCCGGTCGATTTCCAGCATCTGTTCGAGCGTCCGGCCCAGTCGAACAGGTGGCACATGCGACGCTTGCGGCGTCACACCCAGTCGAAGCAGGGCATCCATCAGATCGCTCAAATGCCCCGTTTCTTCCTTGGCATCCTCAGAGAACTGCCGGCTGAAATCGGCCATTCCCCACATTTCGCAAAGCCTCGACTGTGCAAGGTATTGCTGGATAGCACCCAGTTCATGGCCAGCCGCACGGTTGAGGTAACCGATAAGACGTGCGTCCATTAACATGATTGCTCCTTCCTTTGAACCCTGGAGTGTCCGGAAACGCTTTTCAGGACACTCTTAGCCAGTTCATCGCGCGATTCGCATCAGGCGTTGGGAGTCGGCAGAATGCCTTCCACTTCGCTGTGTACGCGAGCGATGATGTGTGCAGCCACCAGACCGTCACCCACGCGTTCGCACGCATCCGCGCCAGCACGTACCGCTGCGTTTACCGCGCCGGTTTCGCCACGAACCAGAACGGTCACGTAACCACCGCCGACAAATTGACGGCCGATCAGGCGTACTTCAGCTGCCTTGGTCATCGCGTCAGCGGCTTCAATCGCCGGAACCAGACCGCGGGTTTCGATCATGCCCAGTGCAATACCAGTCATTCCAGTTGCCATTTTCTTTCTCCTAAACTGTGTGATGTTTCAGTGCTGAAACCGATTACTTGCCTTCCGGCGACGGCAGAATGCCTTCCACTTCGCTGTGTACGCGAGCGATGATGTGTGCAGCCACCAGGCCGTCACCCACGCGTTCGCACGCATCCGCGCCAGCACGTACCGCTGCGTTTACCGCGCCGGTTTCGCCACGAACCAGAACGGTCACGTAACCGCCACCGACAAATTGACGGCCGATCAGGCGTACTTCAGCTGCCTTGGTCATCGCGTCAGCGGCTTCAATCGCCGGAACCAGACCACGGGTTTCGATCATGCCCAGTGCAATACCATTGATACCAGTTGCCATTTTGTTTCTCCTGAATATGCCAATTACAAAAACGGATTACAGAATCGGTGCATCGTTGGTGGTCGGCAGAATGCCTTCCACTTCGCTGTGTACGCGAGCGATGATGTGTGCAGCCACCAGACCGTCACCCACGCGTTCGCACGCATCCGCGCCAGCACGTACCGCTGCGTTTACCGCGCCGGTTTCGCCACGAACCAGAACGGTCACGTAACCACCGCCGACAAATTGACGGCCGATCAGGCGTACTTCAGCTGCCTTGGTCATCGCGTCAGCGGCTTCAATCGCCGGAACCAGACCGCGGGTTTCGATCATGCCCAGTGCAATACCAGTCATTCCAGTTGCCATTTTCTTTCTCCTAAACTGTGTGATGTTTCAGTGCTGAAACCGATTACTTGCCTTCCGGCGACGGCAGAATGCCTTCCACTTCGCTGTGTACGCGAGCGATGATGTGTGCAGCCACCAGGCCGTCACCCACGCGTTCGCACGCATCCGCGCCAGCACGTACCGCTGCGTTTACCGCGCCGGTTTCGCCACGAACCAGAACGGTCACGTAACCGCCACCGACAAATTGACGGCCGATCAGGCGTACTTCAGCTGCCTTGGTCATCGCGTCAGCGGCTTCAATCGCCGGAACCAGACCACGGGTTTCGATCATGCCCAGTGCAATACCATTGATACCAGTTGCCATTTTTGCTGCTCCTTTAAATAAAAACTTCTGCTTCACTCAAACCAGACGCCGTTCATTGACTGCCCGGCCCTTCTTCTTCCCACTGATCGATGATTCCGCCTACGGTCAGGTCGGTCAGTATCTTGTAGTTGCCGGCCGCGTATCGTGCTGCGGAGCCGGCAACTGTAATCACCCACTTCCCCGGCGGCGCGCCGACTGGATCAACGGCCACCGAGAGCTTGCCTTTCTGGTCTTCCAGGATTAACAGCGAGCTGCTCTGCAGCCCGGGAATCCGCCGCGTGACGACCAGGTCGGACACCACACGCATGATTTCCATTTCAGCTCTCCTGCCAGTGATCGATGATGCCGATGATGGTCAGGTCGCTGGGGAAATCCTTGGCGCCCGCCGCTTCACGTGCGGCCGAACTGCCGACGCAGATCACCCAGTCGCCGGGGATGCAGCCGATGGCATCCACCGCTACGCTACGTGCCCCACCCGTCTTTTCCTGCACTACCAGCAGAGGGCGATTGCCCATTTCCTGCACCCGGTTTGTGGAAACCAGGGTCTTTTCTACGCGCATGATCTTCATTGCTTCACCTCAATGTCCGCTCGGTTGTTCAACCAATTCGACCACTTCCAGCGGGCTGCCCGGGGTTTTGGCCTGCACGGTCAGGCCGCACACGATCAAGCCCTGCTCCACCAGTGTCCGGTAGCGGTTGTGAATCGCGTCATGGATGCGCTTGCAGCGCTCGATGGCACGCTCACGTGCACCCGGCACACCCGCGTCATACCGGTTATGAATCGCGATGGGGGCCGGCAAACCGTGGCGGATATTCAGCCCGGTAAAAATCTTGATGCCGACATCCAGGTCCTTCGCGCCTTCTTCCACCGTGTACAGCTGCGCCAGATAGGTCAGGTTGCGCAACTGCAATTCATCAAATCCTTCGCCCACACAGATGAAACGTTCCTGGTGACCGATGTCCTTGTAGCGCCCGCCGTGTTCGCTTTTCACATAGGCGATCTGCGAACAGTTGTTTTCCAGCAGGCGGGCAATCAGGCGGCGCATGCCTTCTTCCGGTGCACCCTCGCCCTGGCCCCAGCCCACTGTCTGCGCGGCCTTGTCGATGGCGGCGAGAATATGCTCGCGCGCCTGAGCCGCATTCATGTTGTGCATCTGCTCAAACAGCTCGGCGTTGTCCACCAGGCGATACAGGCTCATTTCGCCCTTGCTGTCGGGGATATGCACCTTGATGCTGTCGGTGTCGGTATCCACGCCAATCAACAAGGTCGCCAGCGACGCGCCGCAGCAAAAGCCGTTTTCAATCGCGGTACGCAGCGCCTTCAGCTTGTTCAGGGCCGCTTCGGCCGCGCCCAGTTCGTTACTGCCGTGTGCCGCACAGCCTTCATGGGTCGGATCCGAGCTGCTGTAGTGGTACACCGCAATCTTCAGGTAGCGGGTACCGGCGTCCGGCAGAGTGGGCACGCCCTCGCGGAAGCGGCGCAATTCCGTCTCGGCCCATTTCTTCACATTGCCTTCCACATCGAACATGGCTCCAGCGTGGGACTGCACCCGCAGTACGGCACGCTGAGGCAGGCGCAGGATGTACTGCAGCAGGCCTTTCAGACGTCCGTCGGCACAGGGGCTGACATCCACCTCATGGAAGCCGCACTCAATTAGAAAGCGCGTCATTTTTTCTGCTTCTTCGGGGTAGCTATCGAGCGGCAGGGGCAGCTCGGCGGCAAGATCCCGAAACGTATGCAGTACGCTGTGTCCGTAAAGTTGCTTCATATCCAGGGTCGAAACCCAGGCATCTTCAAGAACTTGCGCGGGCAAAGTAAAACCCAGTGTTTCCCGCGCAATCTCCTGACCACGCTGCACGAAATCGTCTTCGTGCTGTAATGCTGCTACACGCTTCAAAGCCGGCACGATCCCGTCAAATCGAGCCCGAACCGTCCGCTCGTACTCGGCCAGGCGGGCATTTTGTGCTGCCTGTACCAGCGGATGACCGCCTGCCTGAGCCGCGTCGGGCACACACTCGCCACGCGCATCGAGATGACTGCCGGGCGGGCAGAAACTCGGGCGCTGCGGCCAGGAAGCAACCAGGGTTGTCGCCATGGCGTGCGTGACCGGCGTGCTCTTCATAGCCATTGCAACGGGTGCAGTCTGGCTAGGCTGTTTCATACGTTCAGGACGGTTTCGAGTGTTCATTTCAACGAATATCCAAATTTCTTGTTTGCCGAATTAACCGCGTGCTCCGCCAGAGAGAGTCACAATGGCTCCCTTGGCTGCTGTACCACTGCCACCGGTGATGCGAATTTCCGGTGCTTCCGGCCGCTCTACCTGACGCGGCTGACGTACTGCCGGCGGCATGCCGCGCATCGTCGGGTTACGACGGGAGGCGGACTGACCTTCAGTACCGGTTACGCGACCACCCCGATCCCAGGCATCGCCGGTAATCTGCCGCTCGCGGCCTTCACCGGTAATACGCTCGGTCGACGGTTGTTCTGCGGGCACCTCTACTACCTGTGCAACAACCTGGCCCTCATCGCGATAGCGAAATTCCGGGGTACCCGAAATCAGGCCAACCGCACGCGCCATGGAACCGCTGATCCGGTTGCTGCCGCCATAAGCGCTGCCGGTAATCCGCTCACGTGCACGCTCCCGTGACACCATCGCTGGCGAGCTCAGGGAAAATGCACCCGATGCAGCCGGCAAGGCTTCCGGGGCTTGTTCCATCAAACGGTTATTGCGACGGTCTTGCCCCGCCTCCGGGCTTGTGGCCCGGGGGTGGACATAGACACCTTCAGCCCGGATACGGCCGGCGGTTTCGTCTGCAGTACGCGGCACAAAATGTTCCGCTGCAATGGATGAGGTGCCTGTCACGGGCTTGCTGGCGTGGTATTCATCACCTGTCAATTTGCTCGGCATAGCCATCACCATTCCTGTCACCTGATTTTCCCGCAATGCCCGGCCGGCCATCGCCGGCGGCATAAACGGCTGGCTGCGCCTGGCCGGGACAAACGGATCATCAGTTAAGTAGCGAGAACCAGTCACTCGCGAAGAAGCGGGTGCTTCAGCGGCGGTACGGCTCGGCAGAAGCTCCGGTAGGGTGCTTCTCACCGCGCTGCCAACGCTCGAGTGACTGGCTTGGGGCTTTTTTAGGCTGTCCCCCTGTTCGCGACGTACGCCGGGATTGGCGTAGGTACCGCCGGTTACCCGGCTGCCTGCGCCTGCATCACCACCGGTTACGCGGTTGCTGCGATCTGCATCGCCACCGGTAAAGATGTTGCTGCCAGCGGTGCGGCCCACGGTCACCTTCTCTGCAGAAGGCTCGAGGCGGGTACCGCAGAACGCCGCAGACTCTTCAGCAGACAGGTATTCGGTGCCGGTTACACGCTTGCAGGTACCGTTCTCATCGCCGGTCACCCGGGCAATGCGGCCTACTTCGGTGCCGGTCACAGAACGTCCGCGGCTGGTGGTGGATACGCCCACCTTGGCGGCAGCCGGTGCCGGTGCGGTTCCGCAGAACTTGCCATACTGTTCGGCGCCGATGTATTCGGTGCCGGTCACAGTGCGGCAGGTGCCGGGTTCGTTGCCGGTAACGCGGCCGGTGCGTTCTACCTGGGTACCGGTCACTTCGGAGCCGGACAGGGTGGTACCCACTTCAACCTTCGGCGGTGCCGGACGCACGCGACCGGTCGGGCGAGCTGCAGGCGCGTTGCCGCGACCTTTCAGCGATTGCTCGATACGGCGCTGACGAGCAGCCGGAACCGGTGCCGGAGGAATCGGTGCGGACGCCTCGGAACGGTTGTTGTTGTGCTGACAGGAACAGGTGTGAACCTGAACAGCAGCATTGTTTTCAGCAGGAGTGCTTGCAACAGTGCTTGAAACATCTGCCTGACTCGGTGCGGGCGTTTGCGCTTGGGGGGCTGCCGCTGGCTTTGCCGGAGGGTTGCCCTTGAGGGCTGCCTTTCCGTGCATCGACAGAGCCTGCCTCCTCGCGATAGCCGCCTCTCGGCCGCTCAACCGCGGAGTCGCAGCTTGTTCAGTCGCTTGGCTCATGGATTGATTCCTTTTGCTTCGCTTAACTTCAGATTTCTAAGGAACCCCTGAATAGCCCCACTACGGCTTGCGTGCCCGGGAAGGCCGCCTGGCTCGGCTGGCGCTTAATGGCCGTACATCACGCCAGCACAGCCATGTCAGCCTGTCCGGGGCCCGCAATGGGGCTATGCAGAAGTTCCTTAACGTGTCAGGCAGGGATTTTTACCTTTGCCCTTGGGTCGCATATTACGGGCGCCAGATCATAATTGAAAATGAATAATATTTATTGTTATCATTAACCGTAATGAATGATTTGGCTGCGGCACACACCGCAGAAGTCTGCGACGCCTTGAAAGGAGCAAACCCATGAACGTCACTTTTAGACAATTGAAGTTGCTTGAAGCCGTGGCCCGCCACTCCAGCTTCACGCGCGCGTCAGAAGAACTGCACCTGACCCAGCCCGCCGTATCCACGCAAATCAAACAACTGGAGGACGAGGTAGGGCTGCCGCTGTTTGAACAAATGGGCAAAAAGATTTTTCTCACCGAAGCCGGACGGGAAATGTATGACTTCAGCCGCAACATCGCCGAGCAGTTTCGCGACATAGAATCGCTGATGGACGACATGAAAGGGGTCAAGCGCGGCGCGCTGGCAATTACCGCCACCGCCACCTGCAAGTACTTCGCCCCTTACCTGCTGGCGGAATTCATGAAGCAGCACGCCGGCGTCAAGGTGCACCTGGAAGTCACCAACCGCCAGAACGTAGTCAGCGCCCTGCAGGACAACGTCCCCGACATGGCCATTATGGGCACCCCGCCAGAAGGCATTCCGCTCGCCTACCGCGCTTTCATGCAAAACCCGCTGGTTGTCATCGCCAGGCCGGATCACCCCCTGGTCAAGGAAAAACGCATCCCGCTGACCCGCCTGATGGACGAGCACTTCATTCTGCGCGAGCGCGGCTCAGGCACGCGCAATGCAGTCGAACGCTTCTTCCAGAGCCGCGACGTACACCTCAACACCTCCATGGAAATGAGCCGCAACGAAGCCATTAAGCACGCCGTGATGGCCGGCCTCGGTCTTGGCATCGTTTCCCTGCACACCCTGGAATTCGAACTGGAACTCAAGCGCATCGCCATCCTCAGCGTCGAGGGCTTCCCCATCATGAAAGAGTGGTATCTGGTCACGCGTAACGGCAAACGCCTGTCGCCCATCGCCCAGGCATTCCACGACTTCGTCCTGAACGAGGCGCACAATATCATTCACCTGCCGCAAGTCCCTGCTCCATAAAGGGGTTTTCTTTGCTTGATTGGAAAGGACTTTTTCTTTAATGCCATACACGATAATGTATGGTTATCATTAAAAACATTTACTTTTATTAATTTGTAGACAGTAATACAGTGTGAGCATGTTTGCGCCAGCCGGATTATTGCGGCGGCGCAATACCCTTGAACCAGGTGACGGAATCCGACGTCGGCCGCAACAGAGACCCTGTTCCGACCTTTGCGCCTTCCGTAACTTTTAAAAGGAGTTCAGCATGTCTCAGGAATTGCTTGCGATTGATGGCTGGCAAGTGGAAAAACGCCAGAAGATGATGACCCGCCGTTACGAATTCGCTTCCTACGGCGAAACGCGCGATTTTCTCGACCGGCTCGCCGACCTGTCGGAAAAAACCGGCTACTACCCCGACCTCAATTTCGGTAAAACACACGTCAACGTCAGCATCAGCTCCAGCACCGAGCAGCTCGAACCCGAAGCGTATGACTTTGCCGGCAACGTCAATCTGCTCGCCCTCGGCCAGGCCGCCTGAGAGGCGCACATGCCATCTGCCAAAACGTTCGCACTGGCCAACCTCAAGGGTGGGTGCGGCAAATCCACCCTGGCACTCAACCTGGCCGCCGGGCTGGCCCAGCGCGGTCGCGTTGCCCTGCTCGACGCCGACCCGCAAGGCGCTCTGCAGCACTGGTCGCAATGGGCCGCCAGCGATGTCAATTCCGGCGTGGAAGTGCATGCCGGCTCTTCTGTTGAGCGGCTGGACGATCTGGCCAGCCGCTTTGATTATGTCGTGGTGGACTGCCCGCCATCGGTGGATATGCACATCACCGGCCGCTTTCTCAAGCGGGTCGACAAAGTGCTGATCCCGGTTCTGCCTTCGCCGCTTGATCTGTGGGCCAGCTCCTCAGCAGCCCAGGCCATCGACAAGGCCCGCAGCAGCAACCCCGCCCTCAAGGCCTGGCTGGTACTCAACCAGGTTGAAGACAAAAGCGCGCTGTCCCGCGCCATGAGCCAGGTTCTGGGGCAGATGACATTGCCAATTCTGCAAACGCCGGTAAAACGCCGTGCCGTATTCCGTTTGGCCATGCTCGAAGGCAAAAGCGTTTACCAGCTTGGCCCGCGTGCACGTGATGCGGTGCAGGAAATCGAATCAATCCTACAGGAGGTTTTATGAGCAAGAACACATTGCAGGACAAATTGAAAGCCAGTATCCAACGCCCGGCTGAGAACCGTGCCCGCCCGACACGTCCGGCCGCCGCAAAAAAGGAAACCGCCCCTGCCGCGACTCCAGCAGCTGCGGCAAAAAGTCCGGCAGCGACGACCACCGCCCCCGCTCCGGCAGCCAAACCGAGCCAGCCGAAAAAGCCCTATCTCAATGACGAGCGTGTCTGGCCGGACTGATTGGCCCGATCATGGACGCTGTTAGCCACGCAGCCGATCTCCTGCGTCAAGGTAAGCTGATCGGCCTGCCTACTGAAACCGTCTACGGCCTGGCGGCGGACGCCAGCAACCCGGAGGCGATAAGGCGCATTTTTACCGTCAAGGGCCGTCCCCCGAGCCACCCCCTGATTGTCCACCTGGCCGATCCGACCCACGCCAGCGCGTGGGCCGCTCTCGTGCCTGAGAGTGCGTTGCAGCTGATGGAACGCTTCTGGCCCGGTCCGCTTACCCTGGTCTTGCCGGCCAGGCAGGATGTGCCGGCCGAGATTACCGGCGGCCAGGACAGCATTGCCCTGCGCATGCCCAACCATTCCGTAGCCCTGAGCGTGCTGCGGCAATTCGGCGGCGCGCTGGTGGCACCGTCGGCCAATCGCTTTGGCCATGTCAGCCCCACCTGTGCCCAACATGTAAGAGACTCGCTCGGTAGCGCTGTCGATTACGTTCTCGATGGCGGCAGCTGCCGCTACGGCCTTGAATCCACCATTGTTTCGCTGCTGCAGGATAGACCGCAGATCCTGCGTCCTGGCGCGCTCTCGCTCCGCGAGCTGGAATCCGTGCTTGGCGCCGGGCAAATCACACTGCCTGCCGGACATTCCACTCCACGGGTGCCAGGAAGCCATTTGTCGCACTATGCGCCGCGCACCCCCGTATATGTGATTCCCGCCGACCAGCTGGCCACCTACGCTCACACTGCGCTTAACGCCAGGCGTCAGGTTGGCGTATTGAAACGCTGCGACACGGTGCTGGAACGCTCACCGTCGTCCGCTTTACTGCAGTTCTGCATGCCGGCAACGCCGCAGCTGTATGGCCGCGAACTGTATACCCGATTGCGCGAAATCGACCGCCTCGGACTTGATCTATTATTAGTAGAGTCAGTACCGGTCCATCCTGATTGGCTGGCAGTACAGGATCGGCTAGAGCGCGCTTCGGGCAAACTGGATACGCTCACAGCGGAGCTTTTAGCTGCCTGACCGGGATCATCAGCGTAAGGGAGGCTTATGCAAGCAACGACTGAACAGGTAGCGCAGGCATCACTTGCCCCGACCTGGATGTGGGGCGCATTCATTGTCTTTGTTCTGATCATGCTGGCGCTGGACCTGTTTGTCTTCGGCGGCAACAAGGCCAAGCGGGTCAGCGTGCGCGAAGCGGCACTGTGGTCGGTGCTCTGGTTCGGTCTGGCGCTCGCATTCAATTTCATGCTCTGGCTGTATCTCGGCGCCCAGGCCGGCAGCCAGGTGGCGGACCAGAAGGCGCTGGAATTCCTTACCGGTTATCTGATCGAGAAATCGCTGTCGGTGGACAATGTTTTCGTCTTCTACCTGATCTTTTCCTCGTTCAGCATTTCCATCGAATACCAGCGCCGCATTCTGCTGTACGGCGTCCTCGGCGCCATTGTCATGCGCGCGTTGATTATCCTTGCCGGTGCCTGGCTGGTGCGGGAATTTCACTGGATACTCTACGGCTTCGGCCTGTTCCTGCTTATTACCGGTATGCGTATGCTGATCATGGCCGACGCCAAACCCGACTTGCAAAAGAACCTGCTGTTCCGTCTGGCCAGGCGCACGCTGCGGCTTGATCCGGATTATCGCGGCGAACATTTTGTCGTTCACCACAATGGCGTACGCTACTTTACCCCCCTGTTCCTCGCTCTGATCATGATCGAGGGTACCGATCTGGTGTTCGCGGTCGACTCCATTCCGGCCATCTTTGCGGTTACCACCGACCCGTTTATTGTCTTTACTTCAAACATTTTTGCCATCCTCGGCTTACGCGCTCTGTATTTCCTGCTGGCAGACAGTGCCGAACGGTTTCACCTGCTCAAGTATGGCCTCGCCATGGTGCTGACATTCATCGGCAGCAAGATGCTCATCGCCCCGTGGTACCACGTGCCGATTGCCGCTTCGCTGACCATCGTTGTCGTGCTCATCGCCGCCAGCGTCATTGCCAGCCTGTTCGTGGCGCGGCGCAACACGGAATAGCAGGAGATTTTTTTGCACGGTTTTCTCACTCGTGAAATTGCCTTCCTTACCCGCCACGGCAAGGAACAGGTTGTCAGTCCTCTGCTCAATCAGGCACTGGGGTGTTCGGTCGTACATGTCGACGGCTTCGACACAGATCTGCTCGGCACCTTCACCCGCGATGTGCAGCGGCCGGGCAGCCAGCTGGAAGCTGCCCGTCGCAAGGCGCTCAAGGGCATGGAACTGGCCGGCCTTAGCATTGGCCTGGCAAGTGAGGGATCTTTCGGTCCCGACCCGGTCACGGGAATGTTCGTCTGGAATGTCGAGCTGCTGCTCCTGATCGATGCGGAACGTCAGCTGGAAATTGTCGGCATGGCCCAGCAACCCGGCCGCAGCGAACACATCCTTACCGCCAGCTGGGACAGCGTCCAGCACTTTGCCATCAGAGCCGGATTCCCCGACCATCATCTGGTTGTCCGGCCAGAGCATCAGGACGATCCGCGGCTGGTTAAGGGCATATCAAACTGGGAAGCGCTGGAGCAGGTTTTCGCTCATGCGCAGTCGCTCTCAGCGAACGGAGAGGTATTTCTCGAAAACGATCTGCGCGCCCACACTAACCCGACGCGGATGCACACCATCAGGCTGGCAGCAGAAAATCTGGCAGCCAGAATCCAGTCCACCTGCCCGAATTGCGCCATGCCGGGTTTCTGGGGAGTTGAAGCCATTGCCGGACTGCCGTGCCGTGCATGCGGTGCGCCGACACACAAAACCAAGGCAGTCAAATGGGCGTGTCAGAAATGCGCCCTGACGGAAACGCGCGCGGTTCCCGGAGATGCGTTTGCCGGCCCCGAGTCATGCGACCTGTG
>JAJZTZ010000025.1 GCA_021847305.1 Pseudomonadota bacterium
AGGCCCGCGCGATCACGTCGTATTCCTGTGCCAGATCGACTGTTGCCTGGGCCAGGCTTGACTGGCTGGATTCCAGCCGGCTGGCGGCGAGCCAATAACCGCCTGCAACCAGCAGGCTGGCGGCCAGCGCACCGCCGGCAGCAAGATACAGTGACCGGCTAATGCTGTGAAGGCGGAAATGATACAGTAATGACGACGGCGCAATGCTGCTGCGCGTGTCGGCGCGACCCAGGGTCAGCAGGTGGGGGAAAATCGGGCACAGGTCGCACTTGGCTACGTCCAGCTTCAGCTGGCGGCGGATATAGTCCTTATCCAGCCGCGTGCAGTGAATGGCCGGGTCTTGCGCCAGGGCCTGGGCCAGCGATTCGAAGTGGGCTTCGTAGTCGAGCAGGTAGACTGCCAGCGCATGTTCCTTGCCCAGCAGACGCAGACTGTTGAGATAGAAACGGGTTTTTTCGATTTCATCGGCATACAGGGTAACGCCGGCTTCTTCATCCTGTTCCAGCGGGGTGAGGCGGCTGAGTTTCAGTTTGCCGCCGCTGAAATAGCTTTGCCGCAGGCCGGCGTTGTGGCGCGATACCAGCAGCAGATCGGTGTCGGGAATGCCCAGATGCGGCAGCAGCAACTCGCTTATCAGCGGCAGCAGATAAATGCCCTGCAGGGGGGCGGCTTGCTTCTGAATGATGTCAAGCCAGGGGTGCAGAATGTCGGGCTTGGTCAGTGCGGCCAGCAGAAACAGATCATCGCGGCGTTTTTCATTGTCACGCCCCTGAAGTTCGGCCACTGTGAAGGCGCTGCCGCGGTATATTTGCGCCAGTTTGCGCTTGAGCAGCAGGGTGCGGGTGTTGCCGGTGGTGTGTGGCAGGGTTTCGGTACGGTAGTCCTCGTCCACCGTGTCAACCATCAGATAGACCGGAACATGCGGGTGCTGCTGCAGGAATGTGGCAAAAGCCTGCCAGCCGGAATCATCGTTTTCCAGGCTCTGGCAGCCGGCGACGGTGCCCTTGTGCCAGATGGCGGTGATGGCCTGCTGGCGCGAGACGTAAAGCAACAGTTTGGTGGACATGGGGCGGATGTTCCGTCTCTTTATTCAGTCTGGCTGCAAGGGCTGTTGTCATGGCTGCCAGGCAGCCTGTCGGACGCATTGTGCATGCGTACGCTCCTTTTCGTTTCTTTTTCGGCACATATTTATGAAACAAGCCGCACAGCAGTTTCTTTATAATAGCAGGCTCAACAAAATTTGACGTCGATCGAATGAGAATACGGCAGGGAACAAGTCGCGTGGTAACGGCACTGCTGCTGTCGCTGATGCTGCACCTTGTCGTGCTGCTCGGGGTGACAGTAAAGCCCGGCGGGCAGAGCCAGCCGGCTGCGTCGGGGCCGCTGCAGATGCGGATTGTTGCCAGCCCGCCGGTGACGAAAACCGGTGCGCAGCAGGCGGCCGAACTGCCCGCGCCGAAAACCCCGCAGGAGTCCGTAGTGCGTTCTCCCATTCCGTCACCGACGCCGAGTCAGGCCGCTGCGGCACCAGCGGCTCAACCCGTCTCCCCGCCCAGTCCTGCCGTTGCATCCGCTGCGCCGGCGCAGGAAAGCAAAGCGCTGGCCGCAGTGGATGTGCCGCTGATGGAAGACCCGGTTTATTACCCGGCCAAGCAGCTGGACGTGTTGCCGATGGCGCGTGAAAGCATCACGCCAGATTATCCCGAGGCCGCTGTGCATGACAATGTCAGCGGCAAGGTCAAATTGTTGCTGCTGATCGATGCGACCGGGCAGGTGGTGGATGCATCAGTGGTGGAGGCGACGCCGCCCGGCTATTTCGAGGACGCCGCCATTGCGGCATTCCGCCATGCGCATTTCAGCCCGGCGGTGAAGAATGGCAAGAAAGTCCGCAGCCGGGTCCTGATCGAAGTTTCCTTTAATCTGGTGCCGCCGGCTACGACACTGCTGCACTGAACTGGGGCGGCGCCTTAAGCCGGATTAGCAGCGCTTGCGGCTGGGCTGCCGTTGGCCGGCGGCAGCGGCGGAAACAGCGGCGGCTGATTCTTCGGCCACAAGATCCAGATTTGTCCCTTGCTGCGCATGGCGCCCGCCAGTGCGCCGGCGGCATCGCCAAAACCCCAGAAGAAATCCGCCCGCACCGTGCCCTTGATGGCGCCGCCGGTATCCTGCGCCAGCATGAACTGTTCAATCGGGCGGTTGGAATTGGGCCAGGTGGTTACCAGATACAACGGCGTGCCCAGCGGAATGGCGCGCGGATCCACCGCCACGCTGCGGGTGGCGGTCAGCGGCACGCCGAGCGAACCGATCGGGCCGTCGCCGTTGGTCGGCAACTCGCGGAAGAAGACATAGCTCGGATTGCTGTTGAGCAGCTCCGGCAGTTTGTCCGGATGTTTTTTGCCCCAGTCGCGGATGCCCTGCATGGAGGCTTTTTCCAGCGGCAATTCGCCGCGTTCTACGAGGATGCGGCCGATGGACTGATAGGGGTAGCCGTTCTGGTCGGCATAGCCGACCCGCATGCGGCTGCCGTCCGGCAGTTCGATCTGGCCCGAGCCCTGCACCTGAAGGAAGAACAGCGCCACCGGGTCGTCTACCCAGGCAAGCACCTTGTTGCCGAGCGGGGCCTTGCCGGCTTCGATGTCGGCGCGGTCGTAGTAGGGAATCACCTTGTTGCCATCCAGTCGGCCGCGCAGGCGCATGCCTTTCAGCTCCGGATAAACCGAGGTCAGATCAATGGTCAGCAGGTCGGACGGTACGCCGTAGACCGGATAGCGGTAATGTTTGCTGCGGCTGCGCTGGCCGTGCAGCAACGGTTCGTAGTAGCCGGTAATCAGCCCCTCGGTGCTGTTGTCGGGATTGATGAGCTGATAGGGTTGCAGCTGCTCGGTCAGCATTTGGCGTAAGGCAGCCCAATCGGGCACGCTGCCTTCGGCCGGCAGAGCGCTGCATAACGGTTGCCATTGCGGCTGCCGGGCGGTGGCCTGACAGTTTTTCCGCAATGCCGGCAGCAGGGTGGCAAGATCATCCTGCTGCCAGTCCGGCAAGGCGTTCCAGCTCACCGGCTGCCAGTGCGGAGTGGCTGCCGGGGTCGGGGCGGCCGGCGGCGGGGCCGGCTTCTTCGCCGGGATCGGCGCGCAGGCGGTCAGTGCCAGCAGGCCGGCCAATACGGCGATTTGCCCCAGTCGGAGGAATTTGCCACAATGATTCCAGTTCGTTTTTTGTCTGAGGCTAATCATGGTATCTCCTTATCAACCCATCCCGGCCTTTCAGCGCGAACGGCTGGCGATCGCCATCATGTGCGGCGAAACCATGAAACTGCACTGGAGCGACGAGGAAAGCGGTCTGGCGTATTATGGTGAGGTCCGTTTATGCGAGCTGATCGAGCGGGACGGCAAGGATTACCTGATGGCCGAAACGCCCGATGATGAAGTTGTTTATATCCGTCTTGATCTGATCCGCAATCTGCCGACCCCGGTCAAGTAATCACTTTTCTCAGGCGAATCCGCCTGAACCAGCCCCCCAGCAGGGCGGCTTCGTTACTTTGCAGGTCAAGATTGTTGCAGGTTTGCAACAATGCATCCAGTTCCACATCCATACGCGTGGCCAGCTGTGCCGTCAGCGGGCTGAGCCAGCGGCGTACGGGCGCGGGCCGGCCGGCTGGCAGAAATTTATCGAAAATCAGCAGTATGCCGCCCGGCTTGAGAACGCGTACGGCTTCCTGCAGGCAGGCTTCCGGTCGGGGCGACACTGCCAGAATCAGGTGCAGTACGACGGCGTCGAAACTCCCGTCGGCAAAGGGCAGCTGCTGGCTGTCGCCTTCTATGCAGCCCAGTTGCGGACAACGGATCTGCTGCAGCATGGCACGCGTCAGGTCCAGGCCGATGTAGCGGTTGCCGGGCGGCAGCCAGGGGCAATCGAGACCGGTGCCGACGCCCGGCAGCAGGACCTTCCAGCCGGCATCCGCCGGAATATGGGCCAGGCTGTGGCGGCGCGAGGCATTGGTGGCGCCGCGCAAAAACAGGTTATAGATGGGCGCCAGCCAGGTGTAGCTGCGGCGCAGGCTGCTGTGTGACACGGCAGATGTCAGTGCAGTACGCGGGGGATGGACAGAATGAATTCGGCGATCGGGGCGTCGAATTTTTCGCCGGTGTCTTCCGTTACCATCTGGTAAGAGCCGCGCATGGTGCCGACCGGGGTGGCAATGGCGGTGCCGCTGGTGTACTCGAAACTCTGGCCGGGCTTGAGCAGGGGTTGTTCGCCCACCACGCCCAGGCCGCGTACTTCCTGTTCGTGACCTTCGGCATCACGAATCAGCCAGTGTCTTGAAATGAGCTGGGCAGCCACATTTCCTGCATTGGTGATGGTGATGGTGTAGGCAAACACGTAACGTCCGGCGCTCTCGTCCGATTGTTCGGGAATAAACTGGACTTCCGTTTCGATTTTGATGTCTATTTTTCTGCTGTCAGCCATAGCGCTTTCTTTCATCCAGGCAGACTGGCATCGCGCGTGAACACGTAAGTGCTGTCGTCCGACAAGCCGTCTGCATAGCGATAGCCTTCCCAGTCGAATGCCTTCAACTGTTCCGGCTGCTGCAGGCGGTGCTGGATCAGGTAACGCACCATCAGTCCGCGTGCGCGTTTTGCATATACGCCGATGATGGCGTAATCCAGACCGCGTCGTTCCTTGAATACGATATGAATGATACGCCCCTTCAGGGCCTTCTGCTGCACCGCCTTGAAATATTCCTGCGATGCCAGGTTGATGAGACAGTCATCGCCCTGTTCCTGCAGCGCGGCGTTCAGCTGCAGACTGATGGCAGCGCCCCAGAAGGCATACAGATCCTTGCCGCGGATGTTGCTCAGCGTGGTGCCCATTTCCAGCCGGTAGGGCTGCATCAGGTCGAGCGGCCGCAGCAGGCCGTACAAGCCTGACAGCATGCGCAGATGGCGCTGGGCGTAATGAATGTCGTCGGCCGACAGGGTGCCGGCAGCCAGTCCCTGATAGACGTCACCCTGGAAGGCAAACAGCGCCTGTTTGGCGTTGTCCGGGGTGAAGGGCGGTTGCCACAGGGCAAAACGGCGGTGGTTGAGCTCGGCGATGTTGGCGCTTACTTTCATCAGCTTGGCGATGGCGGCGGCGTCGAGTTGGCGCAGGCGCTCAATCAGCAGGGCCGATTCGGCGAGCATGTCCGGCTGGGTGTAGTCCGCGACGGGTGCGGGGGTGTCGTAATCGAGCGTTTTGGCGGGTGATATAACAGCAAGCATAGGGGCAATTCGGTCAGTACTGTATGGGTGTCGGGTCCAGGCTGCGCCACAGGTACCATGTGGCGACAGTGCGCCAGGGGGTCCAGTTCTGTGCCAGCCGGAGCAGATCCTGGCGCGCCAGCTTCTGACCTGAATGATAATGCAGCTCAATTGCTCTGACGAGTCCCAGATCATCCACGGGGAAAACGTCCGGGCGGGCCAGATGAAAAATCAGGAACATCTCCGCCGTCCAGCGGCCTATACCATGCACAGCCGACAGCTCGGCGATCAGTTCGGCATCGCTCTGCTGCTCCCAGTGACGCGGGTCGATGCGGCCATCATCGAAGTGGCGTGCCAGGTCCTGCAGGTACATGACTTTGCGGCCGGACAGGCCGGCCGTACGCAACAGCGAGTCTGCCTGCTGCAAGAGTATGGCCGGCGCGAATGGTTCAACCACCTGGCTGAGCCGTTGCCATACCGTATCGGCCGCCCGGGTTGAGATCTGTTGGCCGACAATGGCGCGGGCCAATGTGACGAATGGATCGGGATTGGCTTTCAGTTCAAAACCGGGGTAGCGCTCTATCAGGTCGGCCATCACCGCATCACTGCGCGCAAGTGACTGGCAGGCGGTTGACCAGTAAGAAGGGCTAGCGGGGCTCATGCGGTGCTACGGCGGGAAAATTCGGCCTGCTGGTGGTAAAAGGCGAAGCATTGCCTGAGCCAGTCGGCTTGCTGATCGGTCTGGTGGACAAATTCGACGCCGCAAAACGGTTTGCCGTCGATATTGCGCTGCCAGGCTACCCGGGCTTCAAGCAAAACCGGCTTTTGCCGCGTGTAGGCATCGAGAGAGTCGCTGGGGAGGAATATACCCAGTTGTAGCGTGTTTTTGCCGTTGATCGGCTCGATGCATTCAAAGCGCATGCCGCTAAGACTGAAGTCGGCGGTGACGCTTTCAAATACGGTTTGTCCCTGGCGGACTTCCACCAGCAAATTGTGTTCGGCGCGCGGGAAGTGTCGCTTCTCATCCGCGCTGCTCGCCACAGTGGTGTTGCGCTGGAACACAAACCCGGTCATCAGCTGGTTGAGGCGGGCGGTGACCGAATGCAGATTGTGACCGATGGTTGCCGTGGTTTCGACCTTGTTGGCGCTTTCATCAAGCGTGGTAAACAGGTTGTCCAGAGTGCTTTGCAGTTCCTGAATGTGTTCCAGAAGCTGGTCGCTGGCCTGGTTGATGTCGGCGTTAGCCGTTGCCGTGGTGGCGATTTCCCGGCTGATGGTATGGATCACATCGGCGGTCTGGGCGGCGGTTTTCTGGTTGGCATGCACGCGTGCAACAACCGTGCTCATGGAATCGGTGGCGTTGTTTACCATGCTGTTGAGCCGCTCAATAATGGCGGAGACCTGAACTGCGGAGGCATCGGTTTTTTCCGCCAGTTTGCGCACCTCGTCGGCGACAACGGCAAAGCCGCGTCCCGATTCGCCGGCACGTGCCGCTTCGATGGCAGCATTGAGCGCCAGCAGATTCGTCTGGCCGGCGATTTCCTTGATGGCATCAATGATCTGGTTGATTTGTTCAGTAGCCTGGGCCAGCCGCGTAATTTCTTCTGCCGTGCGGTTGACTTCATTGGCGGTTTCTCCCAGATCGGCAATGGTTCGCTGCACGGTGGCAATGCCGTGACAGGCCTGCTCATTGCTGTCTGTTGCAGCACTCATGGCGCGCACGGCATCACTCTGGACGCGCGAGGAGATGGCCTGCAGCTGCTGGGTTGCCTGGCTGACTTCCGCTGAGCGGCGCTGTTCGCTTTTGCCCGATTCGGCAATCTGATGCGAGATGGTGGCGATCTGATAGGCTGACTGCTCCATGTGCGTACCGCTGTCCTCGATCTGACTGAGGATGGAATTCAGACGGTCCAGCATGGTATTGAAGCTTTTTTCCAGAATGCCGATTTCGTCCAGTGAATGGTTGGCGACTTTCTGGGTCAGATCACCTGCTTCGGTGGCCTTCAAACCTTTGCACAGGGCAATAATCGGTTTGACCAGCATGCCTGCCAGCACGCCGATGACGAAAAATTGCACGACGAACTCGACGCCGGACTCCCACACGGAATTGAAAATGTAGTTCGACAGGTTGTTTTGCATTTGCTCCAGAATGACCGGCGAGGCGTTATCCAGTCTGGCAATGTCGATCATCTTTTGCAGCTCGTGTGCGGCAAGCAGACGGTTGTAGATTGTGGTGAGCATGGTGACGGTAAAAAAACCGAACTGGAGTTTCCAGCGAATGCTCATGGAAAGGAATGGTTTGAGCAGCGCGTGCAGCATGTTGATGTTCCCCGAAGTGCGTTGTCTTGTTGGTATTGTCGCCTCTTGGTATTGATGAATTTGTTTGAGGCGTTGTTTTCCAAGGATATTACCCCTGGACAGTATTGACGACAAGTTGGCAGGGGTAAAGCGCGTTACGCAGCGGGGGTGCTGAACAGCTGTTCCAGCTTGCCAGCCGGTAGCGGCCGGCTGAAGTGATAGCCCTGGAAAAACTCGCAGCCGTGTTCTCGCAGGAAGGCCGTCTGCTCCTCTGTTTCCACGCCTTCGGCGACAACCGACAGATTCAGATTGTGTGCCATGGCAATGATGGTGGCGGCAATTTCAGTGTCTTCCCGCGAGGCGGGAATGTCATGTACGAAACTGCGGTCGATTTTCAGCGTGTCGATGGGGAAGCGCCGCAGATAGCCGAGCGAGGAGTAACCGGTGCCGAAATCGTCGATGGCAATGCGAACCCCCAGCGCCTTGATCGCATGCAGGGTGCCATCGGCTTCGCAGCGGGGGCACATGAGCGCGCTTTCGGTGATTTCCAGTTCCAGATACGCCGGATTCAGTCCGGTTTGTATGAGCGTGTCGGCGATGCGGCTGACCAGATCGGGCTGATTGAATTCGTGGGTGGAGACGTTGACGGCGAGTGCCAGCTCGGGCATGCCCTGCTGCTGCCACTGTTTCACCTGATGGCAGGCAGTGGCGAAGATCCACTGGCCCAGCGGGATGATCAGGCCGGTTTCTTCCGCTACCGGAATAAACTCGTGCGGCGGGATCAGTCCTTCTTCCGGATGCTGCCAGCGCACCAGCGCCTCGACGGCGACGATTTCGCCATTGGCACGCACCTGCGGCTGATAATGCAGGACAAATTCGCCCCGCTCCAGCGCGCCGCGCAGACGGCTTTCCATGGTCAGACGCTTGTTGGCTGCGTGCGTGAGCGTACGGGTGTAGTAGCTGTAGGTATTGCGGCCTTCATTTTTGGCCTGGTACATCGCAGCATCGGCATTGCGAATCAGTTGCGTGGCGTTGCTGCCGTCATCGGGGTAGAGGCTGATGCCAATGCTGCAACCCACATACAGGCCTGCTTGCTGTGCCAGATCGAAGGGTTGAGACAGTGCGCCGATCAGGTCGCGGGCCACCACGGCCGCTTCTTCCGCCGTGTTGACCCGGTCCAGCAGGACAATGAATTCATCGCCGCCCAGCCGTGCCAGCGTATCCTCTGCTCTGAGTCGGAGCGACATGCGGTCGGCCAGCAGTTTCAGCAGTTCGTCGCCGGCCGGGTGGCCCAGGCTGTCGTTAATGATCTTGAAGCGATCGAGATCAAGAAACAACACGGCCAGCTTTAGGCTGTTCCGCTTGGCGTGCTCAATCGCATGTTCCAGCCGCGACTGCAGCAACAGGCGATTGGGCAAGCCGGTCAGCGTGTCGTGGTGTGCCAGATACTCAAGCTTTTCTTCCGACTGCTTGAGCAGGCTGATGTCGGAAAACACGCAGATAAAGTTGTGCGCGACATTGCTACGGTCGGTAACCGGATTGATGGTTAGCCAGGCCGGGTAGGTTTCGCCGTTTTTGCGCCGGTTTAATACCTCCCCCTGCCAGAAGCCGCGGGTGTGCACGCCGTTCCATATGCTTTGCTGCAGCGATTGGTCGTCCGGCATGGCTTGCAGCATGCCAAGATGGTGCTCGCGCACTTCATTTTCGCTGTAACCGGTAATGCGGCTGAACGAGGTATTGACCGAGACGATATAGCCGTTGGCGTCGGTGATCACCATGCCGTCGTGCGTGTTGCGGAATACCGCGGCGGCGAGGCGCAGTTTGTCGTCCAGTTCGCGCGACGAAGTGAGGTCGTGCAGGCTCATCAAAATGCCGGTCGGCAGATCGCGGTCGTCACGCAGAATCTTGATGCGTACTTCAACCGGCACCCCGGCTGGGTTGTCAGGCGAGTCGGCTTCCAGAGTAATGCGCGCATCACGCATTTCTTCCTGGGCGCGACAGATCGGGCAGGGCGTCGCTTCGCCATGCGGATGCAGGATTGCAGTGATGTGTCGGCCCAGCAGTTCTTCCGGCTTGCCCTTCACCAGCTGGTAAAAATTGCGGTTGGCGCGAACCAGGCGGCGGTGGCGGTTGAGCAGGTAGACCACGTCGTCCGACTGGTCCATCGCCTGTATCCATGCCTGAGCTTCATTTTTCAGGGATTCTTGCAGCTGATGATGGGCGGTGATATCGGTGCCGGATGACAAAATGCCGTTGATGTAGCCCTGGGCGTCGCGCAGGTAGTTGTTGCTCCAGGCAATCATTTTCTGCTGGCCGTCGGCACAAACCACGGCGTTTTCAAAATACTCCGCCGGCTCGACTTCGCCCGTGAGCAGCAGGGCAAAGATTTTTTTCACCCCGGCCTGCTGCTCCAGCGGCAGGAAATAGTCGAACCAGTTTTTTCCCAGGATTTCCGCGGGCGAATAGCCGAGAATTTCGCATCCCTTCGGATTGATGTAGGTCACTTCGCCGCTGCTGTTGAGCGTGAGCAGCATGACCGCCGCTGTTGCCAGCAACGTTTCGCAGGCATTGAGTCGCTCAGTCAGGTGAATGACTTCCGCATGATCGGTCCGAATGGCCTGATGCTGCGCCAGCAGCAGCGGCTGCTTGGCCGACAGCGGGGAAAGGTGCAGCCGTTCGAGCGTTGTGCCGCCCGAACGGGGAAAGATCAGCTCGGCGTGAGTGGCTTTGCCGGCCAGAATGGATTCGGCGTGCTGCTCAATTTGCCGCCTGGCGCCGGTATCGCTGAACAGTGCTTCGCAGGCAGCAAAATAATTGTTCTTTGTCGCTGCCGGCAGGTCGGCTACCTGTTGTTGCCAGAGACTGTTGCTGGCGACAACGCTCCCGTCCTCACGCAGCACAAGCGCGGCCGATTCGAGTGCCTCAAGTACGGAATGAAATAAAGCGTCCAAGCGTTGTCCCTGAGAGTTACTGGTATTGTATTGGCGTTATGGTTGCTAAGGAAACGCGGATTTACTCGCGTTTCCGTACCGGGCAGATTTTTTTCCCGGCCGCTCAATGACGCAAGTCATTGAAAGCGTGAGGCTGTGCGGACATGTGCCGCGCAGCCGCTTTGCTGATTTATTCCTGAATGGAATAAATCAGCGCTACCTTAAAGATACACTAATCCGGCAGATTCAGGCAGATATGCGTGGATGCAGCAGATGTTGTTGCGGTTTGCCTGTCGGTAAGGGAAGTGGCTAAACTCGCACCATGCACGAAAATGATATGGATCAGCGTCTCGCCAGATGGGACATTTTTTGCCGCGTGGTGGACAACTATGGCGACATCGGTGTCACCTTCCGGCTGGCCCGGCAGCTGGCGGATGAATATGGTGTGGCGGTGCGGCTCTGGCTTGACGACCTGGCCAGCCTGGCGATGCTGCGCCCCGAAACGGCGCTCCAGGCCGCCCGGCAAACTGTTGCCGGCGTTGATGTGTGCCGCTGGGATGAGCCGTTTGACGCGGCGCAGCCGGCTCAGGTAGTGATCGAAGCATTTGCCTGTGGTCTGCCGCAAGCGTATCTGGAAGCCATGGCAGCGTGCGCTCAAAAGCCCGTGTGGATCAATCTGGAATACCTCAGCGCCGAGGCGTGGGTGGATGACTGCCACGGCATGGCTTCGCGGCACCCGCGTTTGCCTTTGACACAATATTTTTTCTTTCCCGGATTTTCCCGGGGGACCGGCGGATTGCTGCGCGAACGCACTTTGCTTGCCGAGCGGCAGGCGTTTCGTGCGCATGCCGACCGGCAACAGGCGTTCTGGCAAAGCCTGGGCATCAATGAGGCAGCCGGGGCGCTGAAAATTTCCCTGTTCGGTTACAGCAACCCCGCTGTACACAGTTTGCTCGACAGCTGGGCGAGTGGCGCGCAGGCGGTGCTGGCGGTCGTGCCGGAAAACCGCCTGCTGCGCGATGTCGAACACTATTGCGGCCGTAGCTTGAAGGCTGGCGATGAGCTGGTGCACGGTTCCCTGCGCCTGGTGGTGCTGCCGTTTTTGCCACAGGATCAGTACGATCGACTGCTGTGGGCCTGTGATATCAATTTTGTCCGCGGCGAAGATTCCTTTGTCAGGGCACAGTGGGCTGCTACGCCGCTGGTGTGGCAAATCTATCTGCAGGATGAAAACATCCATCTGGAGAAACTCGAGGCATTCCTTGCCCGCTACACCGATGGGCTGCCGGTGGATGCGGCGCTGGCGTTACAGAACCTGTGGCGCGACTGGAACAGGCAGCAGCTGGCGGATGGGGTGTGGCAGGATTGCCTGTCCTGTTGGCCGGTTTTGCGCCAGCATGCCGAGACCTGGGCAGCTTCGCTGGCGCAGGCGGAAAACCTGGCCGCGCAATTGATAAGTTTTTGTAAAACTAGGGTATAATGCGCGGTTTTATATTTCTCGCTACAGGGTAGAATCGCATGAAAACCGCTCAGGAATTGCGCGCCGGCAACGTGGTCATGATTGGCAACGATCCGATGGTCGTGCAAAAAACCGAATACAACAAGTCCGGCCGTAACGCTGCTGTTGTTAAAATGAAGCTGAAAAACCTGCTGACCGGCAGCGCGACCGAAAGCGTGTACAAAGCGGATGAAAAATTCGACGTGGTTCAGCTGGATCGCAAGGAATGTACCTACTCCTATTTTGCTGACCCGATGTACGTTTTCATGGACACCGAATACAACCAGTATGAAGTGGAAGCCGATAATATGGGCGACATGCTGAACTACCTGGTTGATGGCATGGAAGACGTGTGCGAAGTGACTTTCTACAATGGCAAGGCCATTTCCGTAGAACTGCCGACCACCATCGTACGTGAAGTTGAATACACCGAACCGGCCGTACGTGGCGATACCTCCGGCAAAGTCATGAAACCGGCCCGCCTGAAAGGCACCAGCTTCGAGATCCCGGTTGCTGCTTTTGTGGAAATCGGCGACAAGATCGAGATCGACACCCGTACCAACGAGTTCAAGAAACGCGTATAACACGGGTAGCAGGACAATAAAAAAGGGCGCCGCGGCGCCCTTTTTTGTTTTGCGAGGTCATGGGCGGGGGGCGTTGCAACTTCACACTCCCCGCTTGCCTTTCGTCGCAGGCAATCAGGCCATGCCCGGGTTGCCCTTCATGCCAATCAGACCCGGCTCATTCAGCTTAACCGGCTTGATGACCTTCTTGTCACGCAGGTAAGTGGCCACCACATCCCATACCGGTTCGCCCTGCACGCCTTCGCCTACCGGTGCCCAGCCGGCCACCTTGTAGGTTTTGTGTGCATCCATCGGCTTGCCGTTGAGCATCATGTTGCTGATGCGCTTGCCGATCTTGGCGTTCGGGTTACAGGTGTATTGCAGGCCGCCTACACGAACCATGTCGCCGCCCTGCTGGTAGTACGGATCTTCATTGAACAGGTTGTCGCACACGTCTTCCATGATTTCCTTGACGCGCTCGCCGGTCATTTCGGTCAGCGTGGTCTGCGGATAGGTGATGGCGGTCTGGTCCATCAGACGTTCCATGGTGATGGTTTCGCCCGGCAGCATGCTGGTACCCCAGCGGAAGCCCGGCGAGAAGGCCATGTCAGCGCCTTTGACAGCCATCAGCGCATCGAGAATAACCTGATCGAAGGTGCCGTTGAAGTTGCCGCGACGGTACAGCACGTCTTCGGTAACTGCCAGCTTTTCGTTGAGCTTGGCTTCGAACGGCGCACGGATCTTCTTGACCAGCGCGTCCATGTCCTTGTCGGCCGGCAACAGGTTGGAGAATACCGGCAGCAGACGGTATTTGAAGCCGGCGACTTTGCCGCCCTTCACGTCGAAGTCCAGTACGCCGAGGAACTTGCTGTTGGAGCCGGCATTGGTGACCAGGGTAACGCCCTTGGCGTTCTTCACTTTAACCGGTTGCGGCACGCCGTCGTGGGTATGGCCACCCAGAATGGCATCGATGCCGGTTACGCGGGAAGCCATCTTCAGGTCCACGTCCATACCGTTGTGTGACAGCACAACAACAACCTGTGCGCCTTTGCCGCGCACTTCGTCAACCATCTTCTGCAGGTTGTCGTCCTGAATGCCGAAAGTCCAGTCCGGCACCATGTGACGCGGGTTGGCGATCGGGGTGTAGGGGAAGGCCTGGCCGATGATGGCAACGGGGACGCCGTTCATTTCCTTGATGACGTACGGTGCGAACACCTGATCGCCGAAATCGTTGGTCTTGATGTTCTGGGCAACGAAGTCGATCTTGCCCTTGAAGTCGTTGTCGACCACGTGCTTGACACGGTCGGCACCGTAGGTGAATTCCCAGTGGCCGGTCATCACATCCACGCCGAGCAGCTTGCAGGCATCAACCATGTCCTGGCCGTTGGTTTCCAGCGAGGTCAGGGAGCCCTGCCAGGTATCGCCGCCGTCCAGCACCAGAGCGCCGGGGCGCTGGGCCTTGATCATCTTGATCAGGCTGGACAGGTGGGCGAAGCCGCCAACTTTGCCGTAGGTACGGGCAGCTTTTTCAAAGTTCAGGTAGGTGAAGGCATAGGCTTCCGGAGTATTCGGGCGCATGCCGTAAGCTTTAAGCAGATTCTCGCCTACCAGGTGCGGTACTTTACCGGCAGCCGCGCCTACACCGAGGTTGACGTCCGGCTCGCGAAAATAGATCGGCAGCAGCTGGGCGTGACAGTCGGTGAAGTGCAGCAGGGAAACATTGCCATACTTGGGCAGTTCGTACATGCTGCTCGCTGCAGCGGTTGTGTCGGCAAATGCGTTTTTGTGGTCGAGCACAAAGCCGGAAGCGGCGGCTACGGCAAGCACATGCAAAAATTCGCGGCGATTCATCATTCTCTAATCTCCAGTGTGGCGGCCAAGTGTGATGCTTGTTTTTGTTCTGGCGTACGGTTTATGACAAAGACGTTTTACTGCTGCTGACACGAATTGTAATCGTCGTACGGAACTTGTAAATGGTTTGATTGGACCAGCCGGTTGGTAGTTACGGCGTATTCAAGATGCAAAAAATGCCGGACTGGGCCGGCATTTTTTGGCGTCGCAATTACTTGCGGAAGACCGAGGCCTTCAGCGGTAAGCCGTTGCTGATATAGGAGTGGAAGTACTCGAGGTCGTTGTACTCGGTGCTGCCTTCCTTATGCGGCACGGCGCGAACCATCTTCTGGCAGCCGACATAGCGGTTCTGCAGGGTTACCAGATTTTCGCCACCGCGGAAAACCGGCCAGTGAGTGGCCTGGCCCAGAATCGGCGACAGAACTTCGGAGCGCAGGTGTTTGCCGGCATTGTTGATGTGGCAGGTTGCGCAGGCGAAGTTCAGCTGACCGCTGCGTTTGTAGAACATGTGCTTGCCTGCTTCATAGGCTTGCTGGGCAGCCGGGGACTCTACCTTCACGTTCATCAGCATGCCGTCCGACAGCGTGCGCGCGTAAGCCGTCAGTACACCCATGGTTTTCATGTCGCTCTGGGAATAAGGTTGCTCGCCATTTTTGACGCGGCAGTCGTTGATTGCCATTTCAAAAGTGACGACCTTGCCGAGCTTGTCGTCGAACATCGGGTAATTGCCGGCGATGTTCTTGCCGCCATTGGGCAGGCAGCTGGCGTAGGTCTGACCGTTCTTGAACGGGGTTTCCCACATCTTGCGGCCCTGTTCGACTACGGAGTCAAACGGCGGAAATTCCATGATGCTTTCATACTGGTCCATGGAATCCTTGTCGAATGCCAGAGCGCCGTAGATGTAGTCATCAAATTTGATCTTGGGATACTCTTTTTTAAAGTGCTGGATCAGGTTCTGACGATCCTGCTCCGGGCTTGCGTGCGCGCTCATGGCGCCCACGGCGAAAATCGCTCCAAACACTCCAAGAAGCAGCTTGTTCATGTGGTCCTCCTCAGGCTTATTATGAACGGGAACCGTCCAGGACGGTTCCCGCTGGCTTGGTTGTCCCTATGGCTTAGGCAACAGCAACTTCGGCAGAATCCTTGGCGCCGGTGTTGTCTTCCCAGGAAATGTTTACCTTGTCGCCAGCCTTGGCACCTTTAACCTTGAAGCCCAGGAACGGGTTCTTGGAGATGGCGGCACCCCACTGGGCGGTCAGAACCGGCTTGCCGTTCAGGGTGGCGGTAACGGTCTGGATGAAGTGAGCCGGAATCAGCTGGCCGGTTTTGGCATCTTTACGCTGGCCGGTTTCCATCGGGTGGTTCATCAGCACTTTGATGTCGGCGGAGTCACCAGTCATGGTGGCGCGAATTTTAATGTCAGACATGTTCTGTATCCTTGCTTAAAATGGGGTGGGTGGATGAGGCAACAGGCTAATCAATTAGCCGCCGCAACCACCGATGGTTACTTTAACTTCCTTGCTGGCGGAGAAGGTCTTGCCGCCGGCAACAACCATGCAGCGAACCATGGAGGTCTGACCCATTTTGATACGGGTAGATACGAACGGTTCGGCGCCGTTAGCCAGATCGAAACGGGCGATCAGCGGGTTGGCGTTTTTCTCAACCAGGATGATGATGGAGCTGGTGCCAGCCACTTTGCTGGACACTTCTACCGGTACCACAGCGCCGTTTTCGGCGATGTCCGGAGCCTTGATGGCGATATCCTTGCTGTCAGCCGGAGCAGCCAGGCCCAGGCCTTTGTAGGCGTCGGCCAGATTTTTGGCTTCGAAGGCGCCTTTGTTCCAGGTGGCAGCCAGTACTTCGGTCGGCTTGAGCAGGCCGGCGGCTACGGCCACGGCGATCGCACCGGTAGTGCCGGTGGTTTTCAGAAAGGATCTGCGCAGTTGGTTCATGTGTCTGTTCTCCTGTGAGGTGAAGTTTTTAGAGACCTTGGATGAAATCGGTTACTTTGTCGATTTCTTCTTCAGTCAGGACCTTGTGTTTGCCGAACGGCGGCATGGATGTTTGCGGGTTGTTCACCGTGGCGTCCCAGATCTGGGCGCGCAGCTTGGCGCGATCCGGGTAGCGGGCCTTCATGGCGATCAGCGGCGGAGCAATGTTGCCGGCAGAAATGGCATCCGGTACACCCGGCATGGCATGGCAGGCCAGGCAGTTGCCGCTGGAACGGTCAAAAGCGATCTCTTTACCGGTTCTTTCGGCTTTGGGGGTGTCTGCTGCAAATGCGGCAGCCGAAAGGCCCGCCAAAAGAAAAGTTGCAAGCACTCGTTGGGCGCGTGTGCGCATACCGTCCTCCTACTTGTGAGTTATTGAGTTGGGTCTCCTTGACCAGTGACTGTTCTTAATGCAGGTTGCTGGTCAGTTTGCTTGAGTTTGCTGGCTGCCGGAGCTGCGCCGGCACAACAGACTTTTTGCATGAGTCCGTCAAAAATAATTAAATTTTTTCGATTTGTCCAAGGGTTTTTCGCGAAACAAATAAAATTGGAATCGGCGTACCTCGCGAACTGGTAGTTATGTAATGGGTGGCCTGTGCGTCAGCTACCGGTATGTTGGTGAGATTTGGAGTGATCAGGGGTTTCGTGTTTCCCGTTCGGCGCGGTCCTGCTGTTTCAGTTCCCGCAGCCGGGCTTCCAGTGTCGATAGCTGGTAAAAGCTGGTGTTTTTGCCTTCCCGTAAAGCCAGCCGCAGCTGCTCGATGGCGGCATTCAGGTTGCCGCTCTCGGCGTAGGCTTCGGCCTGCGCCTGGTGCTGGTCGACCGAGCGGTTTTGCTGGGCATAGGCCCGCGCCAGCAGGCTATATAGTGAAGCGGTGTGGGGACGTTCATCCAGCTGGTTGCGCAGAAACTGGGTAGCCTCGGCGTTGCGGCCGTTGTCGAGCAGGGCGCTCGCATAGCCCTGGATCAGGGGGAGTGTGCTGGGGAAGCGTCTGATTGCCTGACGGTATTTTTCCAGGCCGCTGTCAGGCCCGGTGTTTTTCAGGGCGATTTCTGCGCCCAGATGCAGCAACATCGGGTTGCTTTCCGGTTTGGCAATGTGGTTGAACAGCTGAGCGGCCTGGGCGTAGTCGCGATTGTTCAGCGCCAGCCAGCTGAGGCCGTAGTAGGCCGCCAGTGCATTGCTGTCGCCGGCCATCTTGAGCTGGCGCTCGAAATAGTCGCGCGCCTCTTTTTCCGGTGTGGCCAGAATACGTACCCGGGCGCGCGCCAGAATGAAATCGGTACTGTCCTTGTGCTGGTGGTAAGGCAGCTGCTCGGCGCGATCTTCCATGTCGGCAATCCGCTGGGTCGTCAGCGGGTGGGTGCGCAGGTATTCCGGGGCATTGTTCTCCATCAGCCGGGTCGACATCTCCAGCCGCTTGAAAAAGTCCACCATGCCCTCCGGGTCGAAACCGGCGCGGCTGAGTGTTTGCAAGCCGAAGCGGTCGGCTTCTCGTTCATTGCTGCGGGTAAAGTTAAGCTGCGATTGAATGGCAGTCGCCTGCGAAACGCTGATGGCGGCCTGGGCTGCCTGCGGGTTGGAGCGGGCGGCGATGATCGCCAGCGCCAGGGCGGCCAGGGTCGGTAGCTGCATCTGCTTTTGCTGTTCCAGCATGCGGCCGAGGTGGTTCTGGGTAATGTGCGAGATTTCGTGCGCGAGTACGCCGGCCAGCTCCGATTCATGCCGGGTGGCGAGAATTAGCCCGGTGTGCACGCCGATATTGCCGCCGGGCAAGGCGAACGCATTCAGCGTCGGGTCCTTGAGGATGAAAAAGTTGAACTGGCGGCTGGGGTCCTGGCTGGCGGCTGCCAGAGTGTAGCCCAGTTTGTTGAGGTAATCGGTCAGCTCCGCATCATCAACATAATCGGGACTCTGGCGGATATCGCGCATGATCAGCTGCCCCACCCGCATTTCCTGGGCCAGGGTAAAGTCGCTGCGCGCTGCTTCGCCCAGATCGGGCAGATCAGCTGCATTGGAGGCTGGGTGCAGGGTGAGCAGCAGCGCTGTCACGAGGTACGCAAGTTTACGCATGGTGCTATGATACCCTTTTTATTGGCTGAGTTCCGTGCATGAGCGGTTTGACACATTTTGATGCTGAGGGCAAAGCCCACATGGTGGATGTGGGGGCAAAGGAAGAAACCCATCGGGTGGGGGTGGCCGAGGGCCGGATCCGCATGCGGCCGGCGACGTTGCAGCTGATCGTGCGTGGCGAGCACAAGAAAGGTGATGTGCTCGGCATTGCCCGGGTAGCGGGCATTATGGCGGCCAAGCGCACCGGCGAGTGGATCCCTCTGTGTCATCCGATCGGTTTGACGCATCTCGCGGTCGATTTTACGGTAGATGAGGCTGATTGCAGCGTGCACTGCAATGCAACCGCGGAAACGGTGGGGCGGACCGGCGTGGAGATGGAGGCGCTGACGGCGGTGAGTGCGGCGCTGCTGACTATATATGATATGTGTAAGGCGGTGGACCGGGGTATGGTAATCGACGGCATCCGCTTGCTGGAGAAACTGGGGGGCAAATCCGGGCACTGGAAGGCGGAGTAGTCCGCTGTGGCTGGTATGAGCACCGGACAATAAAAAACGGGGCGCTGGCCCCGTTTTTTATTGCACTGCTTTGCGATCGCTCAGCTTACTTGCCCATGTGCGGAGCAGAAGAGTAGCGAGCCATTTCGGTGCGGTCTTTCCAGGTCTTGGCATCCAGGACCGGGCCAGGAATGTGGAACTGGTTCTGGGCCGGAACGGCGATCTCTTTAACGATTTTCAGTACGTCAGCGTAAGCGATCTTGTACAGGTAACCGTTCTTCTGGGTCAGGCGGGCGATCATGAAATCGTCGTGCAGCTTGTAAACATAAATATCAGCCGGGCGAGCCTTGCCATCCGCGGTACGCCACGTGATGGTATAGCGGGTGTGCTCTTTGAAAGCGCTTTTATCCACTGCAACCACTCCTTGATGAGTCAATAGCTAAGCAAAACCGCAAATTTATCATGGAAGTCTGATAAGGGCAATTAGTGAAATTTATCCGCTGATTAAATTTCTGATTTGCTCGTGTGGCAGATTTGTCGGAAAATGGTCGACCCGTAAAATCACCGGGAAGTGTTTGCTGGCTTTTCAGGGGTTTGGCTCCTGGCGCGGCAACGCTTCCCTAAGACACATTTGACTATAGGTAAATCAGTCACATGAATGCACTCGTAAAAACCGAAAATCACGCCAAACAGGAGATCAAGTACTCTACCTGTTATATGTGTGCTTGCCGCTGTGGTATCAAGGTGACGCTGGAAGAAGGCAAAGTGCGCTTCATTCAGGGTAACCGCAATCACCCGACCAATCAGGGCGTGCTGTGCGCCAAGGGTTCGGCCGGTATCATGAAGCAGTACTCCCAGGCCAAGCTGCGCAAGCCGCTGCGTCGCAAAGAGGGCAGCGAGCGTGGTGAGGGTGCATTCGAGGAAATCGAGTGGGATGAGGCGCTGGATATCCTGACCACGCGTCTGGAAAAAATCCGCTCCACCGATCCGAAAAAACTGGCTTTCTTTACCGGCCGCGACCAGATGCAGGCGCTGACCGGTCTGTGGGCGCAGCAGTTTGGTACCCCCAACTGGGCGGCGCACGGTGGCTTCTGTTCCGTGAACATGGCGGCAGCCGGTCTGTACTCCATCGGCTTCTCTTTCTGGGAATTCGGCGCGCCTGACTGGGATTACGCCAAATACTTCATTCTCTGGGGTGTGGCGGAAGATCACTCCTCCAACCCGATCAAGATCGGCCTGGAAAAACTTAAGCGTCACGGCGGCAAGTTTGTTTCCGTGAACCCGGTGCGTACCGGCTACTCGGCCATTGCCGACGAATGGGTGCCCATCCGTCCGGGTATGGACGGTCTGTTTGCCCTGTCCATCGTGCACGTGCTGCTGTCGCGCGAACTGTTTGATTACGAATTCCTGCTGCGTTACACCAACTCGCCGTGGCTGGTGGTACAGACTCCGGGCCAGAAGGGCGACGGTCTGTTCCTGCGCGACGAGGCCGGCAATCCGCTGGTATGGGATCTGGAAAAGGAAACCTTCGTCAGTGGCATGGATGCCAACATCGCCCCGGCCATGTTCGGTGAATTCGTGGCGCCGGACGGCCGCAAGGTCAAGACTGTGATGTCTCTGGCGGCAGACGAATACCTCGACGACCGCTATGCGCCGGAAAATGTCGCCGAACAGTGCGGCGTACCGGCCGAAGTGATTGAGCGCGTGGCGCTGGAGATGGCCGAAGTGGCCTTCAAGGAAACCGTTGAGTTCGACATCGAGTGGACCGACGTGTGGGGCCGCAAGCATGACAAGGTGGTCGGCCGTCCGGTGGCGATGTACGCCATGCGCGGTATCGCGGCACACTCCAACGGCTTCCACGCCTGCCGTGCGATTCACCTGATTCAGATGCTGCTGGGCGCGCTGGACGGTCCGGGTAACTTCCGCGCCCGTGCGCCGTATCCGAAACCCATTCCGCCGCACCAGCTGCCGGAAAATAATCTCGACATCATCAACGCGCCGAATACCGCGCTGTCGCGTCCGCCGCTCGGCTTTCCGACCAAACCGGAAGACCTGGTGATCGACAAGGACGGCAAGCCGGTACGTATCGACAAGGCCTACTCGTGGGAAATTCCGTTTGCCTCCCACGGCCTGATGCACATGGTGATCACCAACGCCACTCGTCAGGACCCGTATCCGATCGATACCCTGATTCTGTTCATGGCCAACATGGCGTGGAACTCCACCATGAACACCAAGAACGTTCAGGGCATGCTGCGCGAGAAAGATGCGAACGGCAATTACAAGATTCCGTTCCTGGTGGTGGCCGATGCCTTCCACTCGGAAATGACCAACTTTGCCGACCTGATCTTCCCGGATACCACTTATCTGGAGCGTTACGACACCATTTCCCTGCTGGATCGTCCGATTTCCGAGCCGGATGCCGCTGCTGATGCGATTCGTCATCCGCTGGTCGAGCTTGATCGTGACGTGCGTCCGTGGCAGGAGGTAATGGTTGAACTGGCATCGCGCCTCAAGTTCCCGGCCTTCACCAAGGAAGATGGCAGCCGCAAGTTCTCCGGCTACAAGGACTTTATCGTCAACTACGAACGTATGCCCGGTATCGGTTTCCTGGCTGGCTGGCGCGGTAAGGACGGTAGCAAGTCGCTCAAGGGCGAGCCGAACCCGAACCAGTGGGAAAAATACATCGAGAACCAGTCGTTCTTCGCTCACCACTGGCCGGAAAACCAGAAGTACATGCGCTATGCCAACAAGGACTACCTGGAAGTGGCGGCTGAAGCCGGCTTCGTTGGCAAGGTTGAGCCGATCATCATGCAGATCTACTCCGAGCCGCTGCAGAAGTTCCGTCTGGCCGCCCGCGGTCTGTACGACGGCCCGCAACCGCCGGAGCAAGTGGATCGCGAACGCATCAGCAAATACTTCGATCCGATGCCGATGTGGTACGAGCCGCTGGAAATGCAGCGTGTCGACGAGAAGGAATATCCGTTCCATGCGCTGACCCAGCGTCCGATGCTGATGTATCACTCCTGGGACTCGCAGAACGTGTGGCTGCGTCAGATTCTGGCGCAGAACTACTTCTACATGAACGCCGGTCAGGCCGAGCGTATGGGCCTGAAGGATTACGACTGGGTATGGGTGGAGTCGCACAACGGCAAGATTCGCGTGCAGCTCAAGACCATGGAAGGCTGCCAGGAAAATACCGTGTGGACCTGGAACGCCATCGGTAAGCAGGGCGGTGCCTGGGGTCTGACCGCTGACGCCTCCGAAGCCAAGAAAGGCTTCCTGCTCAACCACCTGATCTCCGAGTTGCTGCCGCCGAAACAGGGCGAGCGTCGCATCACCAACTCCGACCCGGTATCCGGTCAGGCAGCCTGGTTCGATCTGCGCGTGAAAGTGTACAAGGCTGCACCGGGCGAAGAAGGCAGCTGGCCGGAGTTCCCGCCGCTCAAGCCGATGCCGTGGGACAGCGGCAAGCGTCCGAGCGTGCTGCGCTACAACGCCCGCAGTGATAACACCGAAGTCAGCAACAGCGACGAAGAATAAGACGCGAGAGGATTACGACAATGCGTTTAGGTTTGGTAATTGATTTGGACGTGTGCGTGGGCTGTCATGCCTGCGCCGTTTCCTGTAAGCAATGGAATGCATCCGGTACCACCGGTGCGTTGACCGATTACGATCCGTACGGCGCCGAGCCGTCCGGCGTATGGTTCAACCGTATCCGTCACTTCGAAGTGGGCACCTACCCGGAAAGCAAGACCATCAACTTCCCGATGTCGTGCATGCACTGTGAAGATGCCGACTGCGTGACCGTGTGCCCGACCGGCGCTTCCTATAAGCGTGCCGAAGACGGCATCGTGCTGGTGGATCAACGCAAGTGCATGGGCTGTAACTACTGCTCCTGGGCGTGTCCGTACGGCGCCCGTGAACTGGATCGCGAAACCGGCACCATGAAGAAGTGTACCCTGTGCGTGGATCGTATCTACGACCAGGAAATGCCGGTGGAAGAGCGTCAGCCCGCCTGCGTGCTGACCTGCCCGGCCCACGCACGCATGTTCGGCGATTTCGACGATCCGCAGTCCGCTGTCAGCCGCGCCGTGCGCGAACGGGGCGGTTACCAGCTGCTGCCGGAACTGGGTTACAACCCGACCAACCACTATCTGCCGGTACGCAAGCACAAGCCGATCGAGACCGAAGGGCTGGGCAAGCCTGGCTTCAAGGAGCGGTTGAAGGGTCTGGCCAATCGCGTCGTCAAGGTTTAACAGGAGTAGACAATGCATCCAGCATTTTCGGTAATTTTCTTTACGGTAACTTCCGGTGCCGGCCTGGGGCTGTTTGCTCTGCTGTATCTGGTCGATGTGTTCCAGCTCGGCGGTGGAGTAACCCCGGATCAGGTCTTGAGTATCGGCAT
>JAJZTZ010000026.1 GCA_021847305.1 Pseudomonadota bacterium
GACATCGACCGCGACCCGCAACTGGAGGAGCGTTTCGGCGCTCTGATCCCGGTGGTCGAGCACAACGGCAAAATCGTGTGCAATTATTTTCTCGACGAGGCGGCCATCACTTCAGTGCTTGCCGCCTGATCCCTTCGGCAGGACGTAATAGGCTGTTAACCCGCAATCAGCTAGAATAGCGGTTTTGTATGCCCAGCAGCCTTTATGAAACTGATTCGCAACTTTTCCATCATCGCCCACATTGATCACGGCAAATCCACCCTGGCAGACCGCTTCATCGAGTTCTGCGGTGGTTTGGAACGTCGCGAAATGGATGCCCAGGTACTGGATTCGATGGATATCGAACGGGAACGCGGCATTACCATCAAGGCACAGACGGCTGCTCTGCACTACAAAGCCCGCGATGGACAGGTGTACAACCTGAATCTTATTGACACCCCTGGACACGTTGACTTTTCCTATGAAGTCAGCCGTTCGCTGGCCGCCTGCGAAGGTGCGCTGCTGGTTGTTGATGCCTCTCAGGGGGTGGAAGCCCAAACCGTCGCCAACTGCTATACCGCGATCGAACAGGGAGTCGAGGTGGTGCCGGTTCTCAACAAGATTGACCTGCCCGCAGCCGAACCCGAACGCGTGATTGATGAAATCGAAGACATCATCGGCATCGACGCTCAAGATGCGGTGCGCGCCAGCGCCAAAAACGGTATTGGCATCGAAGATATTCTCGAAACCGTCATTGCCAAAATTCCGCCGCCCAAGGGCGACCCTGATGCACCGTTCAAGGCGCTCATCATTGATTCCTGGTTCGATAATTACGTCGGCGTGGTCATGCTGGTACGCGTGGTGGATGGCGTCCTCAAACCCAAAGAGAAAATTCGTCTGATGGCTACCGGTGCCGAGTATCTGTGCGAACAGACCGGCGTCTTTACCCCTAAATCACGCCAGCTTGACTCGCTGAGCGCAGGGCAGGTGGGCTTCGTGATCGCCGGCATCAAGGAACTGAAAGCCGCCAAGGTTGGCGATACCATTACCCTTGCCAACCGGCCTGCGGCATCGCCTTTGCCCGGCTTCAAGGAGATCAAGTCGCAGGTATTTGCCGGTTTGTACCCGGTGGAATCGCACGACTACGATGCCCTGCGCGACGCGCTGGAAAAGTTGCAACTGAATGATGCTTCACTGCAGTTCGAGCCGGAGGTATCGCAGGCACTCGGTTTCGGTTTCCGTTGCGGCTTCCTCGGCCTGCTGCATATGGAAACCGTCCAGGAGCGCCTGGAACGCGAATTCGACATGGACCTCATCACCACAGCGCCGACGGTGGTGTATCAGGTGCTGCAAAAAGACGGTCAGCTAATCGAGGTGGAAAACCCCTCCAAACTGCCGGAACCGTCGAAGACCGAGGAAATCCGCGAACCCATCATTACGGCCACTATCCTGGTGCCGCAGGATTATGTCGGTTCCGTCATGACCCTGTGCAATCAGAAACGCGGGGTACAGCGCAACATGCAATACATGGGGCGCCAAGTGATGCTCACCTATGATATGCCCATGAACGAAGTGGTGATGGACTTCTTTGATAAACTGAAGTCCACTTCGCGTGGTTATGCTTCGCTGGATTACGATTTCAAGGAATTTCAGGCGGCAGATCTGGTCAAACTCGACATTCTCGTCAACGGAGACCGTGTCGATGCCTTATCACTGATTGTTCATCGCCAGTCCGCGCAGCACCGCGGCCGCGAACTTGCAGCCAAAATGCGCGAACTGATACCGCGCCAGATGTTTGATGTAGCGGTGCAGGCAGCCATCGGCGCCAATATTATTGCGCGCGAGACGGTCAAAGCCCTGCGCAAGAACGTACTGGCAAAATGTTATGGCGGCGACATTACCCGCAAGAAGAAATTGCTGGAAAAACAAAAGGCCGGTAAGCGTCGCATGAAGCAGGTCGGGAATGTGGAAATTCCGCAGGAGGCATTCCTGGCTATTCTTAAAGTCGAAGATTAAATACAAAGCACAATACTATGAATTTCGCGCTTTTCATGTTTTCAGCACTGGTCGTTACTGGTGCGGTATGGCTGCTTGATAAGGTGTGGTTTGCCAAAGGAAGAATCGAGGGGACCAAGGAACCCTGGTGGATCGAATATTCGAAAAGCTTTTTCCCCGTCATCCTGGTGGTTTTCCTGCTGCGTTCTTTCCTGGTCGAACCGTTCAAGATCCCATCCGGCTCCATGATCCCGACTTTGCTGATTGGTGATTTCATCCTGGTCAACAAGTTCGACTACGGTATCCGCCTGCCGATCATTGATAAAAAGATCATCCCGATTGGCGAACCGCAACGGGGAGATGTGATGGTGTTTCACTATCCGCGCGATCCGTCTGTTGACTATATCAAGCGTGTAGTGGGCTTGCCGGGCGATACCTTAACGTACCGCAACAAGCAGCTGACTATCAATGGCAAACCCGTGCCACTGCAACCGGATGGCGACTATCAATACACTGAAGCCGGTCTGAATTATCTGACTGCGGATAAATCCCTGGAAAAGCTCGGTCAGCATACCCATGCACTGCTTACCGTCAGGGATGATCCTACTTATGAACCGATGCAGGTAATCGACTATCCAGGGCGCGACAACTGCCGTTTCGAAGATGACGGCTTCACCTGCAAAATCCCCGCCGGCCAGTATTTCATGATGGGCGACAATCGCGACCGCAGCAACGACAGCCGCTACTGGGGCTTTGTGCCCGACAAGCTGATTGTCGGCAAGGCATTCCTGATCTGGTGGAATTTTGATAATCTCGGTCGTATCGGCAAACGGATTGACTAACAACAGGGGCGAAGAGGAGGGGATATGAAAGCAAAACAACAGGGTATGACACTTATCAGCCTGGTCATTGGCGGCGGTTTGCTGGTTTTTGTCAGTATTATCGTGATGAAAATGGTGCCAAGCTACATTGAGTACTTTGATGTTAAAAAAGTACTGGAAGCCATGAAACACGATCCAGCCGTAGCGTCTATGCCTCCTGCTGAAATCCGTGCAGCTTTCGACAAACGTGCCGATATTGACAATATCAAAGCAGTAAGCGGCAGAGATTTGACCTTGAATAATGGTGAAATTTCTGCTGACTGGGAAGCCAAATCCTATCTGATGGGCAATGTCAGCGTGGTAATGGAATTCCATGCCGCTACAAACATCAGTTCAGGCCAATAAAGCGAATGCTGCATCCTGCCGGGGGGGCGCCGCTTGAGCGGCTGCTGGAAAAGCTAGGGTATCGTTTCAAGCGCCAGGAGCTCTTGCAGCAGGCCTTGACGCATCGCAGTTTCGGCACGCCGCATAACGAGCGTCTGGAGTTTCTCGGCGACAGCGTGCTCAATTGTGTCATTGCCACCGAGCTGTACCGTCGCTTTCCCCGACTTCCCGAAGGCGATCTCAGTCGTGCCCGGGCGCAGCTGGTCAAGCAGGAAACCCTGCATGAAGTCGCTCAGTCGCTCCGTCTGGGCGAATACATTCAGCTGGGCGAGGGCGAATTGCGCAGCGGCGGGCACAGACGGCCGTCGATCCTTGCTGATGCAGTCGAAGCAATCATTGGGGCGATTTACCTCGACAAGGATTTTGTCGCAGCAGCAGACGTGGTTGCACACCTGTATCAGAAACTGTTGGAAGCCATTGACCCGCGCACGCTGGGGAAAGATGCCAAGACCCGCTTGCAGGAATATCTGCAGGCCCACAAAAAACCGCTACCGGTCTATTCTGTAATAGAAGTAAGCGGCGAAGCCCACGCGCAGCAGTTCGTTGTCGACTGCCTGCTTGAAACGGACAATCTGCGAGTCACAGGCAGCGGCAGCAGTCGCCGCCAGGCTGAGCAGGAAGCCGCCAAAATTGCCTTTGAGAAATTGACCCAACAGTAATGAGTGATTCTTTTCATACCGGCTTTGTAGCCATTGTCGGGCGTCCCAACGTCGGCAAATCAACCCTGCTCAATCATCTGATCGGGCAGAAGATCAGCATTACCTCGCGCAAGGCGCAGACCACCCGTCACCGGGTAACGGGCATTTACACAGACGCTCAAGCACAATTCATTTTCGTGGACACGCCCGGATTCCAGACCCAGTTCCGCTCGGTGCTCAACCGAGCGATGAATCGGGCGGTTACCAGTGCACTGCAGGATGTCGATGTGGTTGTATTTGTCATCGAAGCCCTGCGCTTCGGCCCGCGCGACCAGCAAGTTCTGCAGCTGATGCCAGAAAACCGCCCGGTGGTGCTGGCCGTGAACAAAATGGATACGGTGGACGACAAGCCCAAGCTGATGGCTTTTCTGGCCGAGATGCAGGAGCGTTTCCCCTTTGCCGCCATTGTGCCGCTCAGTGCGGAAAAGGCGAAAAATCTGGATCAGTTGCTTCTGGCAATTCGCCCCCATCTGCCGGAAATGCCGGCCATATACGCGGAAGACGATATCACTGACCGCAATGAGCGCTTTCTGGCGGCCGAATTTATCCGGGAAAAGCTTTTTCGTCAGTTGGGAGACGAGATTCCCTACACTACCGCGGTAGAAATCGAAAAATTCGAGCAGGAAGGGGCCTTGCGCCGCATCCATGCGGCGATTATCGTCGACAAGGCTGCACAAAAAGCCATTGTAATCGGCAAAAACGGCGAAAAAATCAAACGCGTTGCTACGGATGCGCGTCTGGAGATGGAAAAGCTGTTCGATGGCAAGGTTTATCTGGAACTGTGGGTCAAGGTTAAAAGCGGCTGGGCCGATGATGCCCGGGTCGTCAAATCGCTCGGATACGATGAAAGTTGAGCACCCGGAACAATCTGCGTGAAGCGGAACCCGCATTCGTTCTGCACAGTTATCCTTATCGTGAAACCAGCCTCATTGTCGAGGTATTCAGCCTGAATCACGGGCGCGTCGCCTTGCTGGCAAAAGGCGCGAAACGCCCACATTCGGCTGTGCGCGGCCTGCTGATGCCATTTTTCCCCCTCGAACTGGCCTGGTCGGGCAAGAACGAACTCAAGACCCTGCACAAGGCCGAATGGCAGGGCGCCATGACAGGTCTCAAGGGCGAGGCCATGATGTGCGGCTTCTACCTCAACGAATTGCTGTTGCGCCTGCTGCCACGAGAGGATGCTCACCCCGAGCTATATGCCCACTATCTGCAGGCGCTGTCGCAACTGGCCCAGGGCCAGCCGGTTACGCCGGTGTTGCGCCGGTTTGAAAAGCAGCTGTTGCAACAACTCGGCTATGCACTTTTGCTAGAACATGAGGCAGGCAGCCGCCAGCCGATACGGCCGGAACAGGTGTATCAGTACGATGTCGAGCAGGGCGCGCTGCCTCCTGGAACTGTCGCGGCTGCCGGGCAAAAACGTGTAGAATTGCACGGTAAAACCCTGCTCGATCTCGCGCAGGAAGATTTTTCCGATATCCGGACCCTGCAACAATGCAAAACGCTGATGCGTGCGGTGCTCGCTTTCCATTTGGGCGACCAGCCGCTGCATACGCGTCAATTACTGGTGGACCTGCAGCAACTATGATTGAACTCGGCGTAAACATTGACCACGTTGCCACATTGCGGCAGGCGCGCGGTACGCCTTATCCCAGCCCGATTGAGGCTGCTCTGGCCGCCGAAAGCGCCGGCGCAGATGCCATTACCCTGCACTTGCGCGAAGACCGCCGGCACATTCAGGATCGCGATGTGGAAATCCTGCGTGATTGCCTGAAAACGCGCATGAATCTGGAAATGGCCGTAACCGAAGAAATGCTGGGCATCGCCTGCCGCCTTAAACCGCATGACGTCTGCCTGGTACCCGAACGACGCCAGGAACTGACCACCGAAGGCGGACTCGATGTCGCCGGTCAGCTCGTTCGCGTAAAAGATGCCTGTGCCCGCCTTGCCGATGCTGGCGTGCGCGTCTCGCTGTTTATCGATGCCGATCCGGCCCAACTGGATGCCGCTGCGGCAGCCGGCGCCCCGGTGATCGAAATCCATACCGGTCATTACGCCGATCTGTCTGATGTCGACGCCCGGGCCCAGGAATTGCAGCGCATCATCCGCGCGGTTGAACACGGCTCGGCCCTGGGGCTAAAAGTCAACGCCGGTCACGGCCTGCATTATCACAATGTGCAGCCGATCGCCGCCATCCCGCAGATTGCCGAGCTGAACATCGGCCATGCCATCGTGGCGCAGGCCATTTTTGTCGGCTGGAACGCCGCCGTGCGCGATATGAAGACCCTCATGCTGGATGCCCGTCGTTGATTTTTGGCATTGGCACTGACATCGTCTCGCACGCACGCATCCACGCCCTGTGGGAAAAGTACGGCGATGCGTTCGCCGAGCGCATCCTGCATCCCCAGGAGCTGCCCGCCTACCAGGCCAGCAAACAACCGTCACACCTGCTTGCCAAGCGTTTTGCCGCCAAGGAGGCCTTCGTCAAGGCCTGCGGCACAGGTATTCGTCCGCCGCTGACGCTGCGCGCCATTGGTGTCGAGCATGACGCGCTGGGCAAGCCGCTGTTCCTGCTCGACGAAGCCGCTAAGCAGTGGCTGGCCCAGCAGGGGGCAGGGCGCATCCATCTTAGCATTACCGACGAGCGCGAATTTGCCTGCGCCTTTGTCGTCATCGAAGCGAAAGGAAACTGATCATGCTCGGGCCCGTCATGCTGGATATTGCTGGCTGCGAATTGACCGATGAAGACCGTACCCGTCTCCAGCACCCTCTGGTTGGCGGAGTGATTCTGTTTGCGCGCAATTATGCTTCTCCAGCGCAACTGCAGGCGCTGACACAGGAGATCCATGCGCTGCGTAATCCGCCGCTGATTATTGCCATTGATCAGGAAGGGGGCAGGGTGCAGCGTTGCCGTGAGGGTTTTACACGCCTGCCGCCTATGCGCGTGCTGGGCGAACTGTGGGACAAACACCCGCACAAGGCGAAGCAACTGGCCGAGCTGCTGGGCTTTGTGCTGGCCAGCGAACTGCGCGCCTGCGGCGTGGATTTCAGCTTTACGCCGGTGCTGGACCTCGATTTCGGCAGCAGCACCGTGATCGGCGACCGGGCCTTCCATTCCGACCCGCAGGTGGTGGCAGATCTGGCCCACCAGCTGATCCTGGGACTCAAGCGGGGCGGCATGGCCAGTGTCGGCAAGCATTTCCCCGGGCACGGTTATGTCGTAGCCGATTCCCACATCGATGTACCGGTGGACGAACGCAGTTTTGCCGACATTGAAATGCAGGACTTGTTGCCGTTCCGCCAACTGATCGACTACGGCCTTACGGCGATCATGCCGGCTCATGTCATCTACCCGGCGGTAGATGACAAGCCGGCGGGTTTTTCACCGCGCTGGATCGGCCAGATACTGCGTCAGGACATGCACTTCGACGGCGTAGTTTTCAGCGATGACCTGTCTATGGAAGGTGCGCGCGTAGCCGGCGGCATTGTCGACCGGGCGCTAGCCGCACTTCATGCCGGCTGCGACATGGTCCTGGTGTGCAACAATTCTCTGGCAGCCGATGAGCTGCTGCACGGGCTGAAGTGGGATATGCCGGCCGTGAGTCTGTCACGTCTTATCCGCATGCATGGCATGGGACCGGTTGAAGGCATGGCTAAACTGCATGAACAGCACGACTATGCTGCTGCATTGCATGCCATATCCGGCCTGGGTCTGCAATCCGGTGAATTGCCACTCAACACATGATGCAAAAATCTTTTAATCCCTCCTGCAATGAATGTCCGCGTCTGGCCAATTTTCTGGCCGAGGTCAAAGTACAGCGGCCAGACTATTTCTGTCAGCCGGTACCTGCCTTTGGTGATGCTGATCCGCACTTGCTGATCGTCGGTCTGGCACCTGGCATGCATGGCGCCAATCGCAGCGGACGGCCATTTACCGGTGATTACGCCGGGATTCTGCTGTACGAAACGTTGTACCGTTTCGGCCTTTCGAATCAGCCGGTATCCGAGCACGCCGATGATGCACTGCGCTTGGCAGGCTGCCGTATCACCAATGCGGTCAAATGCCTGCCACCGGAAAACAAGCCTACACCGGCAGAAATACGTCAATGCAATCCCTATCTGGCTACCGAGATCGCTGCATTCGACAAGCTGAAAGCCGTGCTGGCTCTCGGCAGTGTTGCCCATCAGGCGGTGCTGCGTGCGCTGGGGCTCAAGCTGAAGGATTATGCCTTTGCGCATGCCGCCGTCCATGACTTGCCCAACGGTCTGCGTCTGTATGACAGCTACCATTGCAGTCGCTACAATACTCAAACGAAGCGCCTTACAGAGGCAATGTTTCACTCTGTATTTGAACTGATAATCAATGACATGAAGGAGTAATTTCATGCCTTACGTTAATATTCGCATTGCCGGCAGCCTGAGTCGGGAACAGAAGAAACAGATCGCCGCCGAGATCACCGATACGCTTGAGCGCATCGCCAACAAACCCAAGTCGTATACCTATATTGCTTTCGACGAATTGCCCGACGAAAACTGGGCGATCGGCGGCGAATTGCTGGATGAAATGGAGTAAGCCAGGCGGTGTTTGACACTACCGCGCTGCTCAAATCCCTGCCCAATCTCCCGGGCGTGTACCGTATGCTCGGCGCGGACGACAGCGTACTCTACGTCGGCAAAGCAAAAAGCCTGAAAAAGCGGGTTTCGTCGTACTTTCAGAAAAGCGACCATTCGCCGCGGATCCAGCTGATGCTCAAGCAGGTGGAGAAGGTGGAAACCACCGTCACCCGCTCAGAAGCCGAAGCATTGTTGCTGGAAAACAACCTGATCAAAGGGCTGAAACCGCGTTACAACATCCTGTTCCGCGATGACAAATCCTACCCCTACGTCATGCTGAGCGGGCACAGTTTTCCCCGTCTGGCCTATTTCCGCGGCACGCCGGACAAGAGGAACCAGTATTACGGCCCGTTTCCCAATGCCTGGGCCGTGCGGCAAAGCATGCAACTGCTGCAGAAAATCTTCCGCCTGCGCACCTGCGAAGACAGCGTCTTCAACAACCGTTCGCGCCCCTGTCTGCTCCACCAGATCAAGCGCTGCAGTGGCCCCTGTGTTGGTTTGGTTTCCGCTGAGGACTACGCCAAGGACGTACATAATGCCGTGCTCTTTCTCAATGGCCAGGAAAACGAAGTACTGGATCAGCTGACCGCTAAAATGCAGGCAGCGGCAGAAGCCATGCATTATGAAGAGGCGGCGGTCTATCGCGACCAGATCCAGCACTTGCGCCAAGTGCAGCACAAACAGTTTGTCGAAAGCCGCAATACCGGGCTGGAGGCCGATATTCTTGGTTATGTGCGTGAAAACGGCATGGTATGCGTCAATCTGGTCATGATCCGCGGCGGCCGGCACCTCGGGGACAAAACGTTCTTTCCCGACAATGCCAGCGAAGAAGAGGGCAGTGATGTGCTGTCCGCCTTCATCAGCCAGCATTACCTGGGACGTACTGCCCCGGCGCTGATTATTGCCAGCGAACTGAATGAAGTCGGCGTACTGGAAGAACTGCTCAGCACCCATAACCCGCATGCAGTAAAAATCATCACCCGCACCCAGGGGGAACGCCGAGTCTGGCTGGAAATGGCACAGCAAAATGCTCGCCTGGCAATTCTGCAGAAAAATGCCGAACGGGGCACCCAGGAAAAGCGCCTGCAAGCCCTGCGTGACGCACTTGCCCTGCCGGATGAGGCCGAGCGCATTGAATGCTTTGACATCAGTCACACCCAGGGCGAAGCGACGGTGGCATCCTGTGTCGTTTATGACCACGGCAGTATGCAGAGCAGTGAATACCGGCGCTACAACATCACCGACATCACGCCAGGTGACGATTACGCAGCCATGAAGGACGTGCTCTCCCGGCGTTACCAGAAAATCGTAGCCGGGGAGGGCAAGCTGCCTGACCTGGTGCTGATTGACGGCGGCAAAGGGCAGGTGAATGCTGCTTATGCTATTCTTTCCGAACTGGGGCTGGGCACGCTACCCATGGTGGGTGTGGCTAAAGGGGTAGAGCGTAAGGCCGGCATGGAAGAACTGATCTACCCGGAAGGCTTGGGCGACCCTATCAAACTGGGCGGCGAGCACCCGGCCCTGCATCTGATCCAGCAAATTCGCGACGAGGCGCACCGCTTTGCCATTACCGGACATCGGGCGAAGCGGGGTAAAAAACGCGTGACCTCCAGCCTGGAAGAAATCGAAGGAGTAGGCGCCAAACGCCGCCAGGCTCTGCTGGCGCGCTTTGGTGGTTTACGCGGAATTCAGACGGCCAGTGTGGATGAAATCAGCCAGGTTGAAGGCATCAGTCAGGCACTGGCAGAAAAAATCTACCAGGCACTGCATTAGCAAGACACGCAACAATCTATATACTGGTAACAATAACAACGGCGGCTCAACTCTACAGGCTATGACTTACAATCTGCCCAACCTTCTGACCTGGATGCGGATCATTCTGATCCCCATGTTTATCGTGCTGTACTACTTGCCGCAAGACTGGATGGCACAGCAGGATGTCAACTTCTGGGCCACGGCCATTTTTGCCATTGCTGCTATCACCGACTGGCTCGACGGTTATCTTGCCCGCGCTCTCAATCAGACTTCCGCCTTTGGCGCATTTCTCGATCCCGTCGCTGACAAGCTCATGGTGGCGGCGGCCTTGATCGTTCTGGTTGAATTAGGCCGGGTAGCTGCGCCGATAGCGCTGATCATTATCGGCCGTGAAATTGCCATTTCCGCGCTACGTGAGTGGATGGCAAAAATAGGGCGCAGTAAAAGTGTCGCCGTTTCTTTCATCGGCAAAGTGAAAACCACTGCCCAGATGATCGCCATTCTCCTGCTGCTGTATCAGGCACCGGTATTCGGTATCCCGGTGGTACAAGCCGGGATGGCATTGATTTATGTTGCGGCATTCCTGACTCTCTGGTCCATGGGCTATTACATGCGGGCTGCAGCAGCGGCCATTCGCCAGGAATGACGGCAATTATTGCCGCCCCGGCAAATTGCATCCTCACCGTCCGGCAATATCTGCCAGAAAACCTTCGCTGAAAGCGTCTTCCAGGCGCACAATGGGGCCATTTGAGGTGGTATGACAATTGCTTAATGACTGTCTGTCGCAGATGCAGGCGCGTGCACGGCGCCTGCCATTCCCGTCAACCGTTCAGAACAGGAGACAGACATGTCAGTCGTATCAGGCGTACATCATGGCAACATGTACGAAACACTCGGCCAGGCCAAACAGCTCCGTGCCGGTGCGCAAAGCTTCCGCCAGGAAATGCAGGATTTGACCACCGCGCTGCAGTCAGGCGATCTTTCCTCGGCCCAAACCGCCTATTCTTCATTGCAAGCCAGCCTGCAGCAGTTCCAGTCTTCGCCGCTGTACCAGAAGATAGAAAGCAGTGGCAAGGTTTCCGGCACCCTGGCAACGGATTTTTCCGCTATCGGCACAGCGCTGACTGCAGGCGACATCACCGGTGCCCAGTCGGCCGCGCAGCAAATGCAGACCGACATGCAAGCGCAGGCGCAACAGGCGCAGAAGAAGCTGCACATGGCGTACATGGGCTATCTGATGAACAACAGCAGCAGTTCACAGGACACAACCGGCAGCAATACCCAGCCGGTTAATGTGGCAGTCTAAGCAGTTGAAGAGGCCTGTGAGATTTAGCAGGCCTTTTTACATTCCCACATATTTAACATAATATACATTATGCGAAATATTGGAAATAAAAGCTGACTGTGATGTGCGTTCAAACAGCCCTTATTGCTTCTTTGCGTCATGCGCTGCATTACGCTGCCTGACCCAGGCCATAAACTCGCCCGGCGGCATGGCTGGCGCAAACAGAAAACCCTGTGCGATGCGGCAACCCCATGAGCGCGTAACGCGAACTTGTTCTGCCGTTTCAATCCCTTCGGCAATCACATTCAGCTGCAGAAGCTTTGACAACGCCACGATCATTTCAGCAATCCGCTCACCGTGCCCGAGCTTGCCGATATTGCTGATAAAAGCACGGTCGACCTTTAGTGTGTGAATCGGCAAACGCTGCAGGTATGCCAGGGATGAGAAACCGGTACCAAAATCGTCCAAGGCAATCTGGAACCCCATACGCTTGAATTCGTTCAGACACTGAATGGCCCGTTCCTCGTCGTCTACGATCATGCTTTCGGTCATTTCCAGCACAATCTGACTCGGATCGAGCTGATATGCCAGCAAGGCCGCCTGTAAATCAGTCGAGAAAGTCGGCGGTTTGAGTTGGTGGGTGGAAATATTGATGGATAACTTAAGATTGCTCAAGCCTTCATCTATCCACTGACGCTGCTGGCGAAACGCCTCCTGCATCACCCAGGCGCCGATTTCCATAATCAGTCCGCTGTGTTCCGCCAGAGGAATAAATTCAGCCGGAGAAATCATCTGTCCATCAGGGCGCATCCAGCGCAACAGCGCCTCTGCTCCTGTCACCTGCCCGGTTTCCATGTCGATCTGCGGCTGATAATACAGCTGGAACTGCTTCTCATTGATCGCCATGCGCATGGATTGCAGCAAATCAAGCCGATAACGCGTTTCGGTCGACATTTCTTCGGCGTACATCAGATAATGGCCACGGTGACTGTGCTTCGCCCGATTCAGTGCCAGCGCCGCATTCTTCATCAGTTCCTGACCGTCCGCTCCCAATGCACTGGCGCAACCGCCCATCGTCACGCTGATGGGGATGACGCAACCAGACACCTGAAACGGTTCAGCAAACACCTGCAACACAGTTTCGGGCGCAAAAGCCTCAGTATTGCAGATAAGGCAGAGGGTATCCCCGCCATAGCGGCCGAGATGACAAATGTCCGGCATGCGGGAAAGCAGACGCTCAGCCACCGAGCGCAGAACCACATCACCCAGGCTGGTGCCAAACACATCATGAATGGCGGAAAAGTGATCGATGTCGACCAGCAGGACTTGGAAGGGCTCAGACGGATCACGCTTCATCAAATCCATCTCATCCACCAGCCGACGCCTGTTTGGCAAACCGGTAACAGGATCGTTATAAGCCAGGAAATTCAGGCGCTGAAAAAGATAGACATTGGAAAACCCGATGGAGATGTTCGCTGCAAACACTTCCAGCAGTTGCTGATCGAGCGGATTGATAACCTTGTCGGTCTCGATATAGACCACCTCTTCCCGCCCATTGGAGTTTAAATACAGCACGGTATGCTCGGGCGTATAAAGACTCTGTTGCTGCTGGATGGTCATGCGGATGGCCGTTTCAATCGGACGGCTACCCAGCGCATCGAGCGGCTTGTTGATCGCATGTGAGTATTTCCCGACTGCGCCGATGACATAAAACAATTCGCTGTTGGACCCATCAATCGGCACTCCTCGCTGGGCACATACCACGCCATGCGGCGGAAATCCAAGCATGCCGGCGATCTGGGTGAGGACCCCCTCCGCCATGGTTTCCAGCGCCCTCACCTCAAACAACTCCGCAGCCGCCTGAATGATTTTCTCCAGTCCCTTGCGGCTGTATGACAAGGCTCGGATCTGTTCATAAGAGCGAATCGCCGATGTCAGAGATGTGACCAGGCGTGTAACCGTCAGTTCGGATTTATTGCGGTAATCGTTGATATCGTAGTCGCGAATTGCCTGTAGTTCTGGGGCATATCCCGGCTGCCCGGTACGCAATATGATGCGCACTTCCTTAAGCCCCAGTTCCTCGCGGATGACCTTGACCAATTTCAGCCCCGAGTCCTCGCGTTCCATCACCACATCAAGGAAAATGACGGCAATATCTGCAGTCGTGGCCAAGATATGCCGGGCATCCTGCTCGCCAAAAGCGTGCAATAGATGCAACGGCCGCCCCTGTATCTGTACACCGGTCAGGGCAAATTCGGTGGCGGAATGGACCTGTTCGTCATCGTCGATGATCAGCACTGACCAGGGCCGTACCGGCGCTTTTTCGCTCCCCGGCGAAGAACCGGCAGTCTCGTCGGCAAACTGCACAAGTTCATCATCTGCATTCGAAGTCTGCTTCTTATTCATTGGCCCACCTGCACAGTCTGATAAGGTTCTTCCGATACTGCAGTTTTTTCAGGTGCTTGCAAGGGAATATCAATCATGAAAGTGGTTCCCTCCCCCACTTCGCTGAGCAAGCGGATTTGCCCGCCCAGCACCCGGGTGACAATGCTGTAAACGATATGCAAACCCAGCCCGCTCCCCCCCTTGCCCAATTTGGTGGTAAAGAAGGGATCGAATATTTTCGGCTGTATCTCTGGCGCAATGCCAACACCGTTATCGCTGACGCTCAGGTGAACAAAATCGCCCTGTTTCTCTGCTGCAATGCGAATAATGCCCCCCTGCGGTTTTTCATCCAGACCGTGCAGCATCGCATTACTGACCAGATTGATAATTACCTGTCCCAGAGGCCCGGGAAAGCTGTCCAGTTCAATCTCATCAGGGAACTCAGTCAGCAAGGTATGACGACCTGATTTCACTTGCGGCTGCATGGTCATGACCACTTCTTCCAGCATCTCCCTAAGTTTGAAACGGCGCCGCTGGGCACTGGCCTGATCCACCGCCACCTGCTTGAAATGGCTGATCAGCTCACTGGCTTTGGATAAATTGCGGTTAAGCATCTGTGACGCCAGCTGCGCCTGCTCGAGGAAGGTCATCAAGCTAGAACGCTTCAGTCCGCCTGCTTCGACCTCGCTACTGAAAACTTCCAGCTTGTCAGCCAGGCTGCTCGCTACCGTTACGCTATTGCCCAGCGGCGTATTCAGTTCATGGGCCACCCCCGCCACCAGCGAGCCCAGTGACGCGAGTTTTTCGCTGCGCACCAGTTCGTCCTGGGCACGCTGCAGGATCAGCAGCGCATCCTGCAATTGCTGATTCGAGCTTTCCAATTGCTGGGTACGTTTGGCAACCCGGCTCTCCAGATCGGTATTCAGTTCACGCAAGGCGTCTTCCGCACGACGTCTGATGCCATGCATGAGTGTCAGCGCGAGCTGGTCGCTGATCTGGTTGGCAAAGTTGATTTCGTCCTGGGTCCAGGCATGTGGGGTATTGACGTGCTCAAAGGCGATAACGCCGAACAACTCGCCGCCGGCATGTATGGCAACATCCAACAAGGCGCTGATACCAAGCGGCCGCAGATAACCAGCGGCTATGCCAGTGAGGCGGCTATCATCCTGCGGATGGGCGGAATCGATGTATTTCGACGTTTGCAGATACTGCAGCGCAGTCTGAAATGCACTTTGTTCCAGCGCCGGACAAAGCGCATGAGACCGACTGGATTTTGTATAAAGATCAATGCAGTAAAGCTGCGATTTATCGTCATTGAAGAGCCAGACACTGGCACGCTCTACCTGTAAAATAGCGGCACAACGTTCGGTTATCCAGCGCGACACATAAAGCACGTCGCCGGCCAGCAGCTCAGGTAACATGGGCAATTCAGCCAACACGCTTTTCTGTAACTCGAACAGGCTGATGCGTTCCTGTATGGCACTTTCGTTCTTACGCCGTTCGGTAATATCAATAAAGCTCACTACGGTACCGACCAGCGCGCCATTGGACAAAATCGGGTGCGACCAGTATTCCACCGGAAACGGCGTGCCGTCTGCCCGCCAGTGCACTTCAGCGTCGCTGTGAGCGGGTTCTCCTTTTCTCGACGCGTGAGCAATACGACAACTTTCTTTCGGATAGGGCAAGCCATCGGCATGGCTGTGGTGCGCCAGCGCATGCATGTTTTTGCCCAGCAACTCTGCTTCGCTGTTGTAGCCCAGCATCCGCACGCAGGACTGGTTGGCAAAAATGCAGTTGCCGCTGGCATCGACACCGAAAATCCCCTCCGCGGCGGTATCGAGCACGCGCCTGAGGCGTGTTTCGCTATCCAGCAGCTCGTCGCGCTTACGCAACACCTCGCGGTTGGCGTTTATCAGGTCGGCAGCTGCCTGTACAACACGCTCCCGCGCGCGTGAAACCAGACTGGCAATTTCCCCTGTACCGTACGTCATGCCCACCAGGGAAATAATCAGTGCCAGAACGCGGGAATGGTCCATGGCCGTGTTACTGCCGTAGAGCAACAGCACAGCGGCAATGCTTATGCCACCGACCTGCCAGGACAATGCCCGATTGAACCAGGTGGCAGTGTGCAACAGCAGCAGAAACAGGAAATAGACGAAAAAACTCTCCAGGCCGCCGGTATACTGGGCGAGCAAGGTAAAGCCGAGAATTTCCGCCACAGCCACCCACAGGGGCGAAAAACGGCAATCCCTGCCCATGTAGCCCAGATAGACATGCAGGAGGTTGAGGACAAGCAGCGCGCCGACAACCAGCAAATACGAAAACGTGTGCGCAGCAGGTAGCGGATAAAACAGTACCATGCCGACCAGCATCAGCATGATCAGCAAGCGATAGAAAAACACCCCTTTCAGACGCGCGGTGGTGCGAAAAAGGAGTTCTTCCTGCTCCCTGTAAGTCGAGTCGCTTACTGAGTTGATGTTTATTGGATTCAGCATCGCCTGGCGAACGGAAAAATTAACTGCCGTTACCCTGAGCACAGGCTCAAGGCTTATTCCTGATTTTCAGCCCCCGCCTCAGGTTTGCGCGCTGTATAAATAGCGTAGCTGAAATATTCGGGACATTTCTTAAAGAAATCGCTCATTGCACTCAGTCGCATATTGATTTCAGGCCTGGTAAACACCCGCCACATGACTTTTGCGGTTTTCACCACCCCCTCCTCCCGCAGGATTTGATAGGGAGTGGAAGCGTCGAACGGGTACTCGGTATGCGAGGCCTCCACAAGACCGGCTTCGTGCAGGGTTTCCTTCCATTCGCTTGCCAGCAGAGCACCGCGGAACGTTTCACATATGGTGGCGCACATGACTTTTGCCACTTTTTCCGTGGGCGGCTGCAGCCAGGTCACTTCGTTCATACCCAGGATCCCGCCCGGCTTGAGCAAACGAGCCGCTTCACGAAACAGCGGAACCTTGTCGGTAAAACAGGCGACAGACTGGATAATAATGCGATCAAAGCTATTGCTCGGCAGCGTTGTGCGCACGACATCCATGACTTCAAAGCGTATATTGGAACGCGGACCGCTGGCTTCACGCGCCCGGCGGATCATTTCCGGATCGAAATCAATCGCGACGACTTCTGCCTTGGTATTGGCCGCAACGAACCGGCTGGCCGAGCCAACCCCGCAGCCCATGTCCAGCACCCGCATCCCGGGCCGGACATCCAGCTCCTTAAGCAATTGCCGGGTACTGATAATGCCCCCGGCATGCAACCACGAAACACCGAGGTCATCGCGCAGAAAACGCGCCAGGTTAAAATCTTCCGCTGGCAGGATATAACCGCCGATTTTGACGAACTCCTGCCCGCTTTGCTCAATCAGCAAATGTTCGGGATTCACGTCTACCCCTCCTTTGTTATGTGCTGAGCGACTCTATGGGCCGCTTCTATTCAGGTCTGCCACCTGATTCAGGTTATGTTCACAGTTTTTCGCGGGCACCATCAGATGCTGACGCTTACTGAGTTTATTTATAGTTCAAAGATACATGTCATACGCAACGGATGCAAAGATTTTCATGCCGCTTATGGCAGCCGATAGCCACTGATGACGAGAGCAGGAGAAGGCGAACTGATCAGGATGCGTTTTATCAGCCAGAACGGGCTGATAAAAGTAAAAAAGCCCGCCAAAAGGCGGGCTTTTTGGTCGCGTTTTTCGCCGCGAAAACTGGTGGGTGATGACGGGATCGAACCGCCGACATTCTGCTTGTAAGGCAGACGCTCTACCATCTGAGCTAATCACCCGAAGCCAGCTATTTAATCACATTAGCCGGCTTTGTGTCAAGCTTTACTGGCGCATTGATGTTGGTGTTATAGTGTATCCATCGTTCGGTTGGCTGATAAGGGAAGCAGATAGCTCAAGCCGCCAAGACAGCATCGCAATCTCACAATATCGTCAAAGCGTCATCAACGCAGATGGGCAACGCAGTGTATCGGAAGCAAGGAACAGACATGCTGGAGCAGCAGGATCGGGAATTTTGGATAAATCTGGCAACAAGTCTGTTGGGGCGTGATCTCGTCGTCGAGGGCAAACCCTTCCGGGTGCTTGAACTACTCGATAATGATCCGGTCAGCCTGGTACTCGAATGCTGCGTGAAATCAGCCGCACACATTCAGAGTGACCAATACGGTCGCGCGCGACGTTCAACTTCACGCATCATCACCGTGCAGCTGTTCGAGACCGATGGCCAGACACCCAGCGTCGAGTGGCTGGCCATTGCACGACAGGTACTGGAAGATTAGCCTGGGGTGTGTCAACACACCCTAGCCGCGACTGGCAAGATAATCCCGGAAGGCCGCGCCCACCTCCGGATGTTTTTCCGCTAATTCAATCGTTGCCTTCAGATACCCGAGTTTGCTGCCGCAGTCGTAACGCGTACCGTCAAACTCATAGGCCAGCACCTGCTGCTCCTGCATCAGTTTGGCAATACCGTCGGTCAGCTGGATTTCGCCGCCGGCGCCGGCACCAATGGTTTCCAGATGATCAAAGATGCGCGGCGTGAGGATATATCGGCCCACGACTGCCAGCGTGGAGGGCGCATCAGCCGGTTTGGGTTTTTCTACGATGGCATGGCTGCGGGAAATGCGCTCAGCCATAGGCTGAGAACTGACAATGCCGTATTGGGAAGTGTGTTCACGTTCAACATTTTGCACCCCAAGCACTGAACAGCCGTAGTAATTGTAGGTATTTACCATCTGCTGCATGATGGGCGGTTCACCGGTAATCAGATCATCAGCCAGCAGCACGGCGAAAGGCTCATCCCCGACAACCGGCTTGGCGCACAAAACCGCATGTCCCAAACCGAGCGCCTGGGGCTGGCGAATATAGATGCAGGACACATTGGGCGGGAGAATATCGCGCACCACTTCAAGCATTTGCGTTTTGGCTTTGGCTTCCAGCTCACGTTCAAGCTCATAAGCCGTATCAAAATGGTCCTCTATTGCCCGCTTGTTGCGGCCCGTGATGAAAATCAGGTCGGTGATCCCCGCTGCTACCGCTTCTTCAACGGCATACTGAATCAACGGCTTGTCGACTACAGGCAGCATTTCTTTCGGACTGGCTTTGGTGGCGGGCAAAAAACGCGTGCCCATGCCAGCTACGGGAAAAACTGCTTTGGTAATTTTTTTCATGTTCTATCCTGTTATCAGCTACATCGTTTGCTTGCTTTGCTCGATCAGGTCGAGCAATTGATCCTGGTCAATAACGGTGACACCAAGCTCCAGGGCTTTTTCCAGCTTGCTGCCAGCCTCGGCGCCTGCCACGACAAAGTCTGTCTTGCGCGATACGCTGCCGCTAACTTTACCGCCCTGCCCCTCAATCAGTGCCTTCGCTTCATCACGGCTCATACCTGGCAATGTACCGGTCAGTACAAAGGTCTTGCCGCTCAGGCCGGACTGCGCCGCAGTCAACTTTTCGACTGCCGGCCAATGTACGCCGGCTTGCTGCAACAGGCGAATCACTTCCCGGTTGTGCGGCTCCGCGCAGAATTGCAGAATACTCTGGGCGATTACCTCACCGACCTCGGGCACCGCCATCAGCTGTTCACCCGTCGCTTCGAGCAAGCCTTCCAGTGTACCAAAATGGTATGATAGGTCTTTTGCCGTCGCCTCGCCGACATTCCTGATGCCCAGCGCATAGATGAAACGCGCCAGTGTGGTGTTTTTACTGGCCTCGATTGCCTGCAGAAGATTCTGCGCCGATTTCTCGCCCATGCGCTCAAGATTGGCCAACTGGTTAAGCGTCAGATGGTAAATGTCGGCCGGGGTATGCAGCATGTCCCGTTCGACCAGCTGATCGACCAGTTTCTCGCCTAATCCTTCGATATCCATTGCCCGGCGGCTGGCAAAATGAATCAATGCCTGTTTACGTTGAGCCGAACAGTACAGGCCACCGGAACAGCGCGCTACCGCTTCATCGGCCAGTTTGATGATATGCGAGCCACACACCGGACAGTGCGTCGGCATGACAAAAGAGCGCGCATTGGCCGGCCGCTTTCCCGGCACGACCGAAACCACTTCCGGAATGACATCACCGGCGCGCCTGACCACCACAGTATCGCCGATATGCACGTCCTTGCGCCGCACCTCGTCCTCATTGTGCAAGGTCGCGTTGGTCACGGTAACTCCGCCGACGAAAACCGGGTTAAGCCGGGCAACCGGGGTAATGGCCCCGGTACGACCAACTTGCACGTCAATGTCCAGCACCTCCGTCATCGCTTCCTGGGCAGGAAATTTATGCGCGATGGCAAAACGCGGCGCGCGGCTGACAAAACCAAGCGTGTTCTGCTGCGCCAGACTATTGACCTTGTAAACCACGCCATCAATATCAAACGGCAATTGATCGCGTTGCCCCCCCATTTGCCGGTAATACTGCAGCAGCGCCTCGACACCGCGCCCGGTGGCGCGCAGTCGCGTTAGCGGAAAACCCATGCCGGCAAGCTGTTCCATCATGGCGGAGTGTGTGGCCGGCAATTCCATGCCGTCCACCACACCCCAGCCGTAGGCAAAAAAGGACAGTTTGCGTTGCGCCGTAATGCGCGAATCAAGCTGACGCAAGGAGCCGGCCGCCGCGTTGCGCGGGTTGGCAAAGGTTTTTTCACCCTTCTCGCGCTGCCGGGCATTCAGCTGTTCAAAATCCTTGCGCAGCATCAGCACCTCGCCGCGCACTTCCAGATACGCGGGGGGCTGAGCTATATTCAGACGCAAGGGAATGGCATTGACCGTGCGCAGATTCTGGGTAACATTTTCTCCCGTGGCACCGTCTCCCCGGGTCGCACCGGCAATCAGAACGCCACGTTCGTAGACGAGATTGATGGCCAGGCCGTCAAATTTCGGCTCCATGTTGTATTCGACATTGTCTGCGTCCAGCGTTTCACGGATACGCCGGTCAAAGGCCATCACCTCTTCGTCGGTGAAAGCATTGTTGAGAGACAGCATGGGGATGCGGTGGGAAAATTCGCCGAATTCGGGCAAAGGAGCGGCCCCGACCCGCTGGGTCGGCGAATCGACTGTGATCAGTTCCGGGTATTGCTTTTCCAGATCAACCAGTTCGGCAAACAAGCGATCGTACTCGGCATCAGGAATTTCCGGAGCATCCAGCACGTAGTACAGATAGTTGTGCCGGTTCAGCTCCTTGCGCAGCGCTTCCGCGCGGTTGAAATCGGCAGACGAAGCAAACATCGGCAATGACTCAGCCGAACAGGCGTAACGCGGTCAGGCTGCCGGACGGGATACCCTGCGCATCCATCCGCGCATAAATATCACGCAGCTGTGCGCGAATTTTATCCAGTTCAACGGTGGTCAGCGGCCGGCGGTTGTCATCAACAATACGCGCTTGCAACGCCTCAGCCATCTGCTGGGCCAATGCCACCATCTGCTCGAAACGGCGCAACCCCTTGGGCACGCGCGGCACGTCAAACAGCAGTGTCAGACCAAAACAGTTCATCGCCTTCATCGACTCCGCAGTAAACGGAACGGCTTCATCCAGATTCTGCAGGGAAAAGTGGTTGATACCTTCGTCGTCACGGTAGTGGTAGCTGCCATCCACGGCCAGCTGCATGCCCGCGGATTCGGCCAGGGCACGGATTTTCGTACCTGGAAACGGCTTTTCCGTTGCCGCGACCAGATTGATCCCGAGCAGGACGTCGACATCGACGCAAAACGCATCCAGCGCCTTAGCCCGCTCCAGCACCTGCAGACGGTCGTCGCAGTCAAACACAGCACTCAGGCGCGCGGCGAGACTCTCAACCATGGCGTAAAACTGATTGAGCTGCGTACTGGTGATCTGGCCGCTACGGTCGGCCAACTGGATTCCCAGGGCAATTTTTTCATAGATGCCGCTGCTTGCCGACGTGATCAATTCCCAGCAGTGCTCGGTCGTCAACCAGCCGTACCAATACACGGGTTTTCCCATGCTTTTGGTTTCTTCGCGCGATGGCAGCAGCGATTTGGCGGAAATGCCATCCACTGCAATCATACTGGCGCGGTAATAGATCTGTGCGGTCAAGTCATCCGGATAGGTCAGTTCCGCGCTTGCGACTGACGGTTCTGCCTCAGGCGGAGCCAAGCTCTCATCGGCACCGCTTTCCGCAGTGATGACCGGAGCGACCTCACCGACGTCATCCAGGGCATCATCGAATCGCATGACCGGTTCGACACGTTCGCTGCTAAGGGATTCGACCACATCGTCCGCAATGCTGTCATCCGCAATGGCAACGTCTTCGACAGCTCTGGCACGGACGGCGGCATGCGGCTCATCCATCAAAACATCTGGCGTGTCGCGCCGGAAACCATGCTCGGCCTGTCGCCGGAAATTGCGTTCCTGCCAGCGGTTAAAGCCGAAAATGGCGATCAGGACAACAGCGCCGATACCAATGAGGCCAAGTTGAAGTTCGCTCATGACGATTCAAAGAAAAATTGAAGTTCTTGTTAAGTGCCATTCTAGCACTATCAGCCCGATGCTTCCGCAAGTCTGACAGCTTCGGCCACATCCACCGCGACCACCCGCGAACAACCCGATTCCTGCATGGTCACGCCCACCAGATGCTCTGCCATGTACATGGCAATCTTGTTGTGGGTGATAAACAGAAACTGAGTATGCTCGGACATTTTGCTCACCAGGTTGGCATAACGCTCGGTATTGCTGTCGTCCAGCGGCGCATCAACCTCGTCCAGCAGACAGAATGGAGCGGGGTTAAGCTGGAACATGGCAAACACCAGCGACAGCGCGGTCAACGCTTTTTCACCGCCGGACAGCAGGTGAATGCTGCTGTTTTTCTTGCCCGGCGGCTGCGCCATGATCTGCACACCCGCATCGAGAATTTCCTCGCCGGTGAGAATCAGTTTGGCTTCGCCGCCGCCGAACAACTCGGGGAACAGACGCGACAGATGGCCATTGACGGTGTTGAAGGTTTCCATCAATCGTTCGCGCGTTTCCCGGTCGATACGACGAATGGCGTCTTCCAGCGTCTGCATGGCCTCGGTCAGGTCAGCCGCCTGAGCCTGCAGGTAGTGATCGCGCTCTTCGGCCGCCTTCAGTTCCTCCAGCGCCGCCAGATTGACGGCACCCAATTCG
>JAJZTZ010000027.1 GCA_021847305.1 Pseudomonadota bacterium
GGTGATCCACAATATCAGCCTGCCGCCGGACGAGTTTGGCGGCCCCGGCGTTGAACAGCTGTTTACCAACACGCTCGACCCGGCCGAGCATCCTTACTATGCCGGCATCGCCGGTGTGGAAGTGTCATCCCATTTTTTCATTCGCCGTGACGGCGAACTGGTGCAATTCGTTTCCTGTCTTGATCGTGCCTGGCACGCCGGCGCGTCCAACTGGCAGGGACGCACCCGCTGCAACGATTTTTCCATTGGCGTGGAACTGGAAGGCAGCGATTTCGTGCCGTTTGAGCCGGCGCAATATGCCACGCTGGATAAACTGGTCGCCCTGTTGCAACAGCACTATCCCATCACTGCCCTGGCTGGCCACAATGAAATAGCCCCGGAACGGAAAACCGATCCGGGGCCGTTTTTTGATTGGGGAAGGTACCGTTAAGCCCCCCTCTTTCCCCTTTTTGCCAAGGTGAACTAAGGGGGATTGTCAGCTTCCCCCGTCATGGTCATGTTCCTCTGCTCCCAGCGGCCAGAGCTGGTGGGTGTCCAGCAGCAGACGATAACGGCTCTCCGCCGCGTCCAGCCCTGCCAGGGTTTCGCTCAGTCGGGCGTCCAGGCTCTGCTTGCGCGCCAGCAGCACTTCCGTCAGCCCCGCTTCGCCCAGGTCATACGCCCTGGCGATCTTGTCAGCATTGCGCTGCATCAGTTCGCTGGCGGCGTGAGCACTTTGCCAGTTGAGATAGGATGTTCTGGCTGTGTTGTAGGAGGCGGTGATTTCGCTTTTGAGTCGCTGCATCACCATGGCTTCCTTCTGGGCAGCCATCTGGGCGCGCGCTTCTCCCTCCCGGCTGGCGGCACGGCGGGCCGAGCCGGGCAGAGGGATGGACAGGGTGATGCCGGCGATCTTGTCCGCCCCGTCGCGTTCCGAGGTGTAGTGCAGCCCCACGGTCGGATCGGGCAGCCGGTCGGCATCGGCGCGCTGGGCCATCAGCTGGGCAGTTTTTGACTCGGTACGGGCCAGCATCAGCTCATGGTTGTGGTCGAGCCCGACAGTCAGCCAGTGTTCCAGCGGTTCGCTTACCGCGATCGGCGGCTGCAGGGCCGGATTGGCCGGCAGCGGCAGGGCCGGGAAGTAGTTGCGCAGGCTGGCAGCCGCATTGTCGGCGCGCAGCTTGGCCTGTTGCCAGGCCACTTCGGCCTGCAGACGGGCGGCTTCGGTCAGGTCGCTTTCCAGCGCGGCGGCATCGCCGGCCTTGACGCGGCGGGCGACTGAATCGGCCTGTTTCTGCATCAACTCGGTCTGCTGCTGCCACTGGGCGCTTTGCGCGGTTTCCTTCAGCCAGGTGAACCAGCCGGCCAGGAGGCGCCGGGCGGTTTCATGCATGGCGTCGCCGTAGGACTGTTCGGCTGCGGTAGCGGTCTGCTCGGCCAGTTTCTGGTCGATGTTGTACTTGTTGGGCAGGCGCAGGGCGCTTTCCAGGCCGACGGTCCAGTCGCGCTGATTCTGGCCGGTGTCGGTAATGCGCCGGCGCGAATCACCTGCCAGCACATTGAACTCGTACGGTCCGGCGGCAATGCGGTCGCCGGCGGCCTGGCCGGCCTGGATGCCGGCCCGGGCAGCCACTACGCTGGGGGCGTTTTCCAGCGCGGAGAGTACGGATTGCTGCGGCGGCAGGTCCGGGTATTCCTTGAATTCCCCGGCCTGTGCCAGCGAGGCGAAACAGCCGGCCAGTAATAAAGAAATAAAAGTACGTTTCATGCAAATCTCCCGAATTCCATGACGGGGGTGATCCAGTAGGCGATTTCCCGGTTGGGCAGCTCGGCTTTCATGTGGGCCAGCAGCGTGTCGGCATCGCTGCGCGCCAGCACGATCTGCATCTGCACATGGTGGGTGCGGCCGCGTACCTGTTCAAACACGGTGCGGTAGGTTGCGCCCGAGCCGTGTCCCTCGACATTGAGGGTGGTGAAACCACCTGCCAGATCCGGGTGAAGGAGCAGCAGGTCGATCAGGTTTTCCTCCAGCGATTTGGGGAAAACAATGGTCAGACAGCAATCAGGGGTATTCATGATGCGCTCCCTTCGTCGTCACGAGTGAAGTGGCGATACAGCATGGGCAACAGGATCAGGGTCAGCAGGGTGGAGGTGACCAGCCCGCCGATGACCACGATGGCCAGGGGTTTCTGGATTTCCGAGCCGGGGCCGCTGGCAAACAGCAGGGGCACCAGACCGAAGGCGGTGATGCCCGCGGTCATCAGTACCGGGCGCAGGCGGCGTTTTGCACCTTCCACCACCACTTCGGCCACGGGCATGCCGCGGGCCTTGAGCTGGTTAAAGTAGGTCACCATCACCACGCCGTTGAGTACGGCGATACCCAGAAGGGCAATGAAGCCCACTGACGCGGGTACCGACAGATACTCACCCGACAGCCACAGGGCGAATACGCCGCCGATCATGGCAAAGGGAATGTTGGCGAATACCAGGGTGGCCTGTTTGACCGAGTTGAAGGTGGAAAACAGCAGCATGAAAATCAGCCCCAGGGCGATGGGTACGACCACGCCCAGGCGGGCGGCGGCACGCTGCTGGTTTTCAAACTGCCCACCCCAGGTGAGGTGGTAGCCCTGCGGCAGCGGTACTTTGGCGGCGACGGCTTTCTTGGCGTCTTCGACAAAACCGACCAGGTCGCGGCCGGTGACATTGCTTTGCACCACTACGTAACGGCTGGCGTTTTCACGGTCGATCTTCACCGGACCGTCAGTGCGTTGCAGGTGAGCAACGGCACTTAACGGGATGGTCTGACCATCGGCCAGCGTCAGGCGGATTTCGGCAAACCTGGCCGGCGACAGACGCAACTCGTCCTGACCGCGCAGCAGCACCGGGGTGCGGCGGGTGCCTTCCAGCACCGTGCCGAGCGTCACGCCTTCGAGCTGCGACTTGAGCGCCTGTTCGATGTCATCGACGCTCAGTCCCAGGCGGCCGGCCGCCAGTCGGTCGATGTCGATTTTCAGGTACTGTACGCCGTCGTTCATAACCCGGTAGACGTCCTGGCTGCCGGGCACGCCTTTCAGCGTTTCCTCAATCTGCGCCGACAGACTGTTGAGCTTGTCCAGGTCGGGGCCGAACAGTTTCACCGCCACATCGCCGCGCACGCCGATGATCATTTCCGATACGCGCATTTCAATCGGCTGGGTAAAGCTGTAGGCAACACCGGGGAAGTCCTTCAGCACCGCGCGCAGCTGGTCGAGCAGCCATTCCTTGTCCTGTTTGCGCCATTCCTTGCGCGGTTTCAGTACCAGGAAGGTGTCGGTCTGGTTCAGACCCATCGGATCCAGCCCCAGCTCGTCTGAGCCAGCCCGTGCCACCACCCCTTTTACTTCCGGCACACGCGCCATCAGCGCCTGCTGCAAGCGCAGATTAATGGCGGCGGACTGTTCCAGACTGATGGATGGCAGCTTTTCCACGCCGATGATGATGTCGCCTTCATCCATGGTCGGCATGAAGGTCTTGCCGATCTGGGTGTAAACCAGCGCGGTGGCCAGCATGGCAACAACGGCACCGATCACCACCTTGCGCTGGTTGGATAGCGCCCAGTTCAGCGTCGGCTGGTAGATGGCAAGCGCCTTGCGCACCAGCCACGGATCTTCATGTGCGCCTTGCTTGAGCATGAATGAGGCCAGTACCGGTACCACCGTGAGCGAAATGATCAGCGAGCCGGCCAGGGCAAACACGATGGTCAATGCCACCGGAATGAACAGCTTGCCTTCCAGCCCCTGCAGCGTGAGCAGCGGCAGGAACACCACAATGATGATAAGCACGCCGGACAGCACCGGGGCCGACACTTCCTTCACCGAACGGTAAATGATGTGCAGGTGCGGCAGTTTCTTCACCGTGTTGTCGTGCGCCAGGTGGGTAACCACGTTTTCCACCACCACCACGGCGGCATCAACCAGCATGCCGATGGCAATGGCGAGGCCGCCCAGACTCATCAGGTTGGCCGACATGCCGAACTGGCGCATGAGGATAAAGGTGATCAGCGCGGCCAGCGGCAAGGCAGCCGCCACCACCAGGGCAGCACGCAGGTTGCCGAGGAACAGCAGCAACAATACGACCACCAGCACAATGGCTTCCATCAGCGCGTGCGACACGGTGCCGACCGCACTTTCAACCAGCTTGCCGCGGTCGTAGAAGATTTGCGTGTGCACCCCCTTGGGCAGGCTGGGGGCCAGTTCAGCCAGCTTGGCGCGAACTTCACCCACGACCTGCTGTGCATTGGCGCCGCGCAGGCCCAGTACCAGGCCTTCGACTGCTTCGCCCTGGCCGTCTTTGGTAACTGTGCCGTAGCGCGTCAGTGCACCCAGACGTACGGTGGCTACATCACTCACGCGCACCGGCATGCCGTCGCGGCTGGTAATGACGATGGCGCGCACGTCATCGAGGGTTTTCACCGCGCCTTCAGCCCGGACCAGCAGCACTTCTTCGCCATCACCCAGACGCCCGGCGCCGTCGTTGCGGTTGTTTTGCTCCAGCGCGGCCTGCAGTTGCGGCATGCTGATGCCGCGGGCCTGCATGGCGGCGTTGTCGGGGACCACCTCAAAGCTGCGCACCAGACCGCCGAGCGAGTTTACGTCAGCCACGCCGGGCAGGGTGCGCAGCGCCGGGCGAATCACCCAGTCAAGCAGCGAACGGCGCTGCGCCAGGTCCAGATTGCCGCCTTCAATGGTGAACATGAGCATTTCGCCCAATGGCGTGGTGATCGGCGCCAGGCCGCCACTGACGGTGGCTGGCAGATCTTTCATCACGCTATTGAGGCGTTCGGCCACCTGATTACGCGCCCAGTAGATATCTGTGCCGTCCTCGAAATCCAGCGTGATATCGGCCAGGGCATATTTGGACACCGAACGCACGATCTTCTTGTTCGGGATGCCCAGCATTTCCACTTCAATTGGCGCGGTGATACGCGCTTCCACTTCCTCCGGCGTCATGCCGGGGGCTTTCATGATGACTTTCACCTGAGTGCTGGACACATCGGGGAACGCATCAATGGGCAGGTTGATATAGGCGTAGCTGCCCGCTCCGACCAGCAGGAGCGTGAACAGCACGACCAAGAGGCGCTGCGTGAGCGCGAATTGGACTAGGCGGGATAACACGGTCACTCTCCTTCCGCGCCGACGCCTTGCCAGGCCGATTTCACCGCCACGGCGCCTTGGGTGACAATGGCTTCATTGCCCTTGAGCGGCGCCTTGATCACGGCGCTGGTGGCAGTCTGGCTGACAATGCTGACCGGCTGCGGGCGGAAGCCGCTGGCGGTTTTTACGAATACATAGACCTGCTTGTCCTGACGCACGATGGCGCTATTGGGCACGGTCCAGTGAGCCGGCGCGCCATTCTTGGCCAGCGCCGTGGCAAAGCGGGCTTCCACATACTGGCCCGGGCGCAGCCGTTCGGCGCCGCTGGTGATTTCGGCACGCACCAGTACGGTCTGATTGTTTTCCAGCACATTGCGGCCCACCGACAGCACGGTGCCGGACGCTTGCACTGCCGGCACGCTGACCGCCGAGCCGGGCGCAACCGAAGCGGCCATGTCTACTGGCAGCTGAATTTCCAGCCACAGCGGGTCGAGCTTGGCCAGCTTCAGCAACGGAGTGGACAGGTCAACCCGCTGCCCCGGTGTGGCCATCTGTTCCAGAATCACACCGGCAAACGGGGCACTGACATCCAGCCGGCCGGAAATGGCGCCGGAGGATTGCAGTTTGCGCATCGCGGCGTCGCTCATGCCGGCCAGTTTCAGTGCCTGGCGTTTTTCGCTGGCGGCGGCGTTTTGAATGGCCGCGTTGTTGCGCGTGGTCTGATAGCGGCTTTGCGGAATGATGCCGTCTTTGTAGAGCGCCGAGTCGCGCTTCAGGCTTTCATTGGCCAGCTGGGCCTGTAGCTGCGCCTGCAGGTAGTCGCGCTGCAGCATCGCCAGATCGGGGCTTTGCAGTGTGATAAGGGTCTGGCCGGCGTTGACCGACTGGCTGCTGGCGACTTCGATGCGCTCCACCATGCCGGCCAGCGGCGCGCTCATCACCTGGATCTGTTTGTTGGGAATGGCGACCTGGGCCGGCAGCAGGTTGCCGCTGGCGGCCGTTGCGCCGCTCAGCGGAGCGGCCTGGATGCCCAGCGCCTTGATCTGTTGCGGGGTCATGGCAATATCGGCGGCCATAGCGGTTGTGGCTGTGCCGGCAAGTGCCAGAAGAATAACGTTCAGCATGCGCATATGCATTGCCCTTTCGTGCTTCAACGAAGGTGAATCGGGATGAATTAATTGTAGAAGCTGCGGAAAAAGATTTCCGGCGGCTTTCTGGTGGGATCAGATGTGGGCTGGCGGTGCCTGTGAGACAGGCAGGGTATAAGCAGGTGCAGTGGGGGCCCAGAGAATATCGGCGGCCGGAGGATAAACGGTTGCAACAACAGTGCTGGCCTCAAGCAGCAGGCCCAGCAGATACAGCGAGTTCAGCAGGACAGGCGAACCGTCACCATGGTGCGCGTCTGCTTCTGCGGCGGGCGCCAGGGCATAGTCCTGTTTGAATTCCTGTGCGGCGGTGATGACGGCGCCTTCGTCTGTGTCATTGAAGGCGCTGGCTTTGATGTGCGCATCGATGCGGTGCAGTTCCTGCAGGCCGTCGGTTTCGTGCAGATGGATGCCGTGTGAGATTGACAGACCGCGGGCGTGCGCATGCAGCAGCGGCACAAAGCACTGCAGCAGGGCAAACAGCAGAATGACTGCGTAACTCAGACGATTGGAGCGCATAGACTCATTCTAAAGGGTTTTTCACTTTAGCGGAATGAGAATTTTGTGACGGTTTGTTACAGGCAGGGCCTGCTGAAGTCGAAGCCTAGTCGAAAACCACGGTTTTGTTGGCATACACCAGCACGCGGTTGTCGATGTGCCATTTGACCGCACGCGACAGCACAATCTTTTCCAGATCGGCGCCTTTCTGGATCAGGTCGTCCAGATGGTCGCGATGGGAAATGCGCGCCACATCCTGTTCGATGATCGGGCCATCGTCCAGCACTTCAGTCACATAGTGGCTGGTGGCGCCGATCAGCTTCACGCCGCGGTCGAAGGCGCGGTGGTAGGGTTTGGCACCGTGGAAAGCCGGCAGGAACGAGTGGTGAATGTTGATGATGCGGTTGGGGTAGTGCTGGATGAATTCCGGCGACAATACCTGCATGTAACGGGCCAGCACAATGAAGTCGATGTGGTGATGACGCAACAGGGCCAACTGATCTTTTTCTGCCTCAGCCTTGGCTTCTTTGACCACCGGGATGTGCTGGAATGGGATCTTGTAGGTATCGGCCAGCCACTTGGTATCCATGTGATTGCTCAGGATCAGCGGGATTTCGCAATGCAGCTCGCCGTTCTGGTAGCGGTACAACAGGTCGGCCAGACAATGATCGTAGCGCGACACGAAAATCGCCATTTTCGGCCGCTGGGCGGACAGTTTCAGCTGCCAGTTCATCTGGAACCTGTCGGCCACCGGCTGGAAAGCGCTTTGAAAGGCGGACGGCGCCAGGTCGAAGTCGGCCAGGTCCCATTCTACGCGCGTCAGGAACAAACCCTGTGCGGCATCCTGATGCTGGTCGGCATGGAGGATATTGGCGTTATGGCGATAAAGGAAATCGGCAATGGCGGCAACCAGACCTTTCTGGTCCGGGCAGCTGATCAGCAGAACGGCGGTGTTACGCATGGCGGCTTATATATTATAGAGTGTCATAAAACAGTCGCTCCATCATACACCAAATCCCTGCCGCTGCCCCCTGTTTGCCGCTTCGTCAGTCCCCCCGCGGCGTCTATCAAGGCATCCAAAAAACTGCCCGAAAATCAAGTTAAAAAAGACTAAAAAAATGCTTGCCTGGGTAAAACCGCCACACTACAATTAGTCATGACTTTGCAACAAAACACTATATTTAGTGCTTTTATAGAATTATATAGTGCTTTGCTAATTCTCGACTAAGTTGCTAATAATAGGGGACATTCCACATGCAGTACGCCGCCGAATCTCATGCTGCCAGCCTGACCCAGAACCCGGATTTCGCCGAAGTGACGCCCACTGCCGGTAACGAATCCGTTTATGCTCAATACAAGATCATCCGCCGCAACGGTAGCGTGGTCGGTTTTGAGCCGTCCAAGATCAGTATTGCCCTGACCAAGGCGTTCATCGCCGTTAACGGTGCGCAGGGCGCGGCCTCCGCCCGCGTGCGCGAGCAGGTGACGGCGCTGACCGACAGCGTGGTGAATGCCCTCATGCGCCGTCAGCCCAATGGCGGCACGGTGCATATCGAAGACATTCAGGATCAGGTGGAACTGGCGCTGATGCGTTCCGGCGAGCACGATGTGGCGCGTGCCTATGTGCTGTATCGCGAGCGTCGTGCGCAGGAGCGCGCTGCCAAGCAGGCGGAAAGCCAGCACGAAGTCTCCCTGCATGTGACCGATGATTCCGGCCAGCGTCGTCCCCTCGATATGGCCGGTTTGACCGCTCTGTTCCAGTCTGCCTGCGAAGGCCTGGGTGAGGCGGTCAGCGCCGATGCGCTGCTGCAGTCCACCCTGCGCGACCTGTACGACGGCATCAACCAGTCCGAAGTGCGCAAGGGCGCCATCATGGCCGCCCGTACCCTGATCGAGAAAGATCCGGCGTACTCGCAAGTTACCGCCCGTCTGCTGCTCAACAATATCCGCTTTGAGATTCTCGGTGAAGAAGCCTCCCAGGCTGACATGCATACCCGTTATGCCACCTACTTCCCGCAATACATCAAGAAGGGTATCGAAGCCGAGTTGCTCGACGAGCGCCTCGGTCAGTACGACTTGGCCCGCCTGGGTGCCGCGCTGAATGCCGACCGCGACCTGCAGTTCGGTTACCTCGGTCTGCAAACCCTGTATGACCGCTACTTCCTGCATGTGCGTGATCGCCGCATCGAACTGCCGCAGGCCTTCTTCATGCGTGTGGCCATGGGCCTGGCGCTGAATGAAATCGACCGCGAAGCGCGTGCCATCGAGTTCTACAACGTGCTGTCCAGCTTCGATTTCATGAGCTCGACCCCGACCCTGTTCAATTCCGGTACCCGCCGTTCGCAGCTGTCTTCCTGCTACCTCACCACCGTGGGCGACGATCTGGACGACATCTACGAAGCCATCAAGGAAAACGCGCTGCTGTCCAAGTTTGCCGGGGGCTTAGGCAACGACTGGACCCCGGTGCGCGCACTGGGCTCCCACATCAAGGGCACCAATGGCAAATCCCAGGGCGTGGTGCCCTTCCTCAAGGTGGTGAACGACACCGCTGTAGCGGTTAATCAGGGCGGCAAGCGCAAGGGCGCGGTCTGTGCCTACCTGGAAACCTGGCACCTGGATATCGAAGAATTCCTTGAACTGCGTAAGAACACCGGTGACGACCGTCGTCGTACCCACGACATGAACACCGCCAACTGGATTCCCGACCTGTTCATGAAGCGCGTGAGCGAAGGCGGCGACTGGACCCTGTTCTCCCCGTCCGACTGCCCGGATCTGCACGACAAGTGGGGCCGCGATTTCGAAGCTGCCTACACGGCGTATGAAGCCAAAGCCGAACGTGGCGAACTGAAACTGTTCAAGAAGATTCCGGCGCTGCAACTGTGGCGCAAGATGCTGACCATGCTGTTTGAAACCGGCCATCCGTGGATCACCTTCAAGGACCCGTGCAACATCCGCAGCCCGCAGCGTCATGTTGGCGTGGTGCACAGCTCCAACCTGTGTACCGAAATCACCCTGAACACCAACGATCAGGAAATCGCTGTATGTAACCTGGGCTCCGTCAATCTGGTGAACCATCTGAAAGACGGCCAGCTGGATCAGGCCAAGCTGCAGAAAACCGTCAGCGTGGCCATGCGCATGCTCGACAACGTGATCGACATCAACTACTACGCCGTTGCCAAGGCGCGCAATTCCAACCTGAAGCACCGTCCGGTGGGCATGGGCATCATGGGCTTCCAGGACTGCCTGCACGAACTGCGTGTACCGTACGCTTCCAACGACGCCGTCGAGTTTGCCGACCGTTCCATGGAAGCCGTGGCCTACTATGCCTACTGGGCCTCTACCGAGCTGGCGCAGGAGCGCGGCCGTTACGCCACCTACCGCGGCTCGCTGTGGGATCAGGGCATCCTGCCGCACGACACCCTCAAGCTGCTGGCCGAAGAACGCGGCGGTTTCGTTGATGTGGACATGTCCATGACCATGGATTGGGACGCCCTGCGTACCCGCATCCAGACCTACGGCATGCGCAACTCCAACTGTCTGGCCATCGCGCCGACCGCGACCATCGCCAACATCATCGGCGTGTCCGCGTCGATTGAGCCGACCTACCAGAACCTGTATGTGAAATCCAACCTGTCCGGCGAATTCACCATCACCAACAAGTACCTGGTGAATGACCTGAAGAGCCAGGGCATGTGGGACGAAGTGATGGTCGCCGATCTGAAATACTTCGACGGCTCCCTGTCCAAGATCGACCGCGTGCCGGCCAACCTGCGCCAGCTGTACGCCACCGCGTTCGAAATGGAAGCCAACTGGCTGGTGGAAGCCGCCGCTCGACGCTCCAAGTGGATCGACCAGGCTCAGTCGCTCAACATCTACATGGCGGGTGCATCCGGCAAGAAACTCGACGACATCTACAAGCTGGCCTGGCTCCGCGGTCTGAAAACCACCTACTACCTGCGTACCCTGGGTGCCACCAGCGCCGAAAAATCCACCGGCAAGGGCGGCGAACTGAACGCCGTGCCGACCAGCGGCGGCATGGGCATGGGGGCGGCCAGCGCCGCCCCGGCAGCCACCGCTGCCAACCTGCCGGAGCCCGAAGTGGTGGGCAAGGCCTGCACCCTGCGTCCGGGCGATCCGGGTTTTGAAGAATGCGAAGCGTGCCAGTAAGCGCCGACGGACAGAGAGGAATACAAGACAATGCTGAGTTTTGACGAAGAAATCGTAGCGACCCCGCAACCCGCCTTCCGCCCGGCCATGCCGGAACCGGCGGCCATGCCGTCCTTCCAGGCCGAGGCTGCACCGGTGCATACCGAAGGCGCCACCAACCGCATCAACGTGGTGGACAAGCGCATCATCAACGGCCAGACCGACGTGAACCAGCTGGTGCCGTTCAAGTACAAGTGGGCGTGGGAAAAGTACCTCGCCACCTGTGCTAACCACTGGATGCCGCAGGAAGTGAACATGAGCCGCGACATTGCCATGTGGAAAGATCCCAATGGCCTGTCCGATGACGAACGCCGCCTGGTGAAGCGCAACCTGGGCTTCTTTGTGACCGCCGACAGTCTGGCCGCCAACAACATCGTGCTGGGCACCTACCGCCAGATCACCGCACCGGAATGCCGTCAGTTCCTGCTGCGCCAGGCATTTGAAGAAGCCATTCACACCCACGCTTACCAGTACATCGTGGAATCGCTGGGTCTGGACGAAGGCGAAATCTTCAACGCCTATCACGAAGTGCAGTCCATCCGTGATAAAGACGAGTTCCTCATTCCGTTCATCAACACCCTGACCAACCCGGAATTCAAGACCGGCACGCCGGAAAACGACCAGAAACTGCTCAAGTCCCTGATCGTGTTCGCCTGCATCATGGAAGGCCTGTTCTTCTATGTCGGCTTCGTGCAGATCCTGGCCCTGGGCCGTCAGAACAAGATGACCGGCGCCGCCGAGCAGTATCAGTACATCCTGCGTGACGAATCCATGCACTGCAATTTTGGTATTGATCTGATCAACACCATCAAAATGGAAAACCCGCACCTGTGGACCAGCGAGTTCCGCGAAGAACTCAAGGGCCTGTTCATGAAAGGCGTGGAGCTTGAATACCGCTACGCCGAAGACACCATGCCGCGCGGCGTGCTGGGTCTGAATGCGGGCATGTTCAAGGAATACCTGCGTTTCATCGCCAACCGCCGTGCGCAGCAGATCGGTCTGGACGAACTGTTCCCCGGCGCCACCAATCCCTTCCCGTGGATGGCCGAAATGATCGACCTGAAGAAAGAAAAGAATTTCTTCGAGACACGGGTGACTGAATATCAGTCAGGCGGCGCGCTCAACTGGGATTGATACGGGTAAATAAGAAATTCTTTCGGTGCAGGCTAACATGCCTTTAGGCATGTTAAGGGTGGCGTAAGCCACCCGGCCGAAGCCAAAAAAGCCTCTTCGAGACCCGGGTGACTGAATATCAGTCCGGTGGCGCACTGAACTGGGATTAAGCGTTCCAGGCTCGGTTCAAAGGCACAGGCAACTGTGCCTTTTTTCTTGTCCGTAAGGCAACAGCCAGAAGCAGCATCAAACAAAAATCAAACTACAAAGAGACAACACAACATGATTTCCCATCTTCGTCGTGCAATTCGCAATGATCTCGAAGCACCCGCCGAGCAGCGGGTGTTCGGTTCCGGCTGGATAAGTGGTGTGGGTGCACTGGTGGCCAGTCTGGCCGGCCTGTTGCTGTTGTTGAGCGGGCGCTTTCCGGCGCTGTTCGCCACAGAGGAATTGGCCGTGCTGCATCAGATGCCGGCATTTTCGCTGCTCATGCAGGGTTTTTTGCTGCTCGGTTTTGTGCTGGCCTGCGCCAATCTGATACTGCGGCGCAACAAGGTGCTGGGATTCGGTGCGATTGTCATTGTGCTGCTGGCCACGGTGCTGGGGGAAAGTGGTGCCGCCGGCGTTTCAAGCCAGGGTGTGGTGTCGCTGGGGCTGGACTGGTTTGTGCTGAATCTGCTGCTGACCGGCATTCTGTTTATTCCGCTGGAAAAGCTTTTCGGGCGGCTGACAGAGCAACCGCTGTTTCGCTCTGAATGGCGTGAAGACCTGTTCTATTTCCTCTTCAGCAGTGTGCTGGTTCAGGTGCTGACTTATCTGTCGCTGGCACCGTCCATGGCGATCCTGCACCACACCGGCAACTGGGGCGAGCTGCGTGCTGGCGTGGCCGCCCAGCCGCTGTGGTTGCAGGTGCTGGCAATCATGCTGCTGACCGACTTCATGCAGTACTGGTTTCACCGCGCGTTTCATCAGATACCGTTCCTGTGGGGCTTCCATGCCGTGCATCATTCCGCGCAGAAAATGGACTGGCTGGCCGGTTCGCGCATGCATGTGTTTGAGATTGTCGGTTTGCGCGGCGTGACCATCATCCCCATGTACGTGCTGGGTTTTGCCGACAGCGCATTGCATGCCTATATTCTGCTGGTGTATCTGAATGCCACGTTTGTACACGCTAACGTACGTTTCAATGTCGAATGGCTCAAACCTTTTATCGTGACGCCGCGCTTTCATCACTGGCATCATGGTATTGAGAAGGAGGCCATCGATGTGAATTTCGCCATTCATTTTCCCTGGCTGGACAAGCTATTCGGCACCTATTACATGCCGCCGAATCAATGGCCGAGCGCCTACGGCATTGGCGGCCACCCGGTCCCCGCCGGCTACTGGAAGCAGTTTCTTTACCCTTTCAGGCGCAAGTAATGGTTTTGCCCATAAGGAGCCGCTCGTCAGGGCCGGTTCCTGACGAGGATTGAAAAGCACGACCTTCGACAGTACGGGCTGAGTAAAGTATCCTTAAAGACAGCAGTTCGCTGCGCTTTATATTGCCGGGGAATCGAAATGAAACGGATGAAATGGCTGGTGTTGTTGCTGGTGCTGTTCCTGTGGGGCTGCAACAGCAAGCTGACGCAGGAAAATTACAACCAGATCAGCATGGGTATGAGCTACGATCAGGTGGTCGGGCTGATCGGCAAGCCGGACAAATGCGATGACGTAATGGGGATTCGCAGCTGCCACTGGGGCGACGGCAAAACCGTGGTGAGTATCAGCTTTGCCGGAGACAAGGTGTTGCTGTTCTCCGCGGAAAACCTGCACTGATTTTTGAGGTAACCATGTCGCTGGACCATTTTCTGCAACAAAACCTGGGTGATCTGACCGGAGTGCGGCACGATATTCACGCGCATCCGGAGCTGGCGTTTGAGGAAAATCGCACCAGCGATCTGGTGGCGGCGCGCCTTGAGCGCGCCGGGCTGGAGGTTCATCGCGGCTGGGCCGGCACCGGTGTAGTGGCAGTGTTGCGCGCCGGTAGTTCGACCCGCGCAGTGGGTTTGCGCGCCGATATGGATGCCTTGCCGATTCATGAATTGAACGAGTTCGGTCATCGCTCGCAGCACCACGGCAAGATGCACGCTTGCGGTCATGACGGGCATACCACCATGCTGCTTGGCGCAGCCGAATACCTGGCGCAGCAGCGCGATTTTGACGGCACGGTGGTGTTTTATTTTCAGCCCGCTGAAGAAGGCGAGGGCGGGGCGCGCGTGATGGTGGAAGAGGGCGTGCTGGATAAGTTTCCGGTGGATGCCGTGTTCGGCATGCACAACTGGCCGGGCATGCCCGAGGGCGAGGTGGCAGTGCACGCCGGCCCGGTGATGGCGTGTGCCGACCGTTTCGATATTGTTGTCAGCGGCAATGGTGCGCATGCTGCCATGCCGCACCAGGGCAATGATGTGGTGGTGGCGGGCAGTGCCATTGTGCAGGCTCTGCAGACCGTCATCAGCCGCACGCGTGATCCGCTCACGCCTGCGGTGCTGAGCGTCACGCGCTTTCATGCCGGCGAGGCCAATAACGTGCTGGCCGACAAGGCGGTGCTGGGTGGTACGGTACGGGCCTTTTCCAATGCCGAGCGCGACCGCATTGAGGCGGCCATGCTGTCGATCTGCCAGCATGTTGGTACGGCATACGGTGTGCGCGCTGAGCTGGATTACCGGCGCGGCTATCCGCCGACAGTCAACAGCGAAGCTGAAGCGCGTTTCTGTGCTGAGGTGGCGGCCGATCTGTTTGGTAAAGACAAGGTGAAAACCGCTGTCGCGCCGTCCATGGGCGCGGAAGATTTTGCCTATTTTCTTGAGCGCAAGCCGGGTGCCTATATCTGGCTGGGGAATGGCATGGCCGAAGGTGGCTGCATGTTGCATAACCCGCGCTATGATTTCAACGACCGGGTACTGCCCTTGGGGGTGCGCTACTGGGTCGCTCTGACGCAGCGCTTCCTCGGTGCATCTGCCGGCTGATTTGCGCCGGTCTTTCCTGTTCTCTTGCCGGGCCTGCCGCCCGTGCCCTTGCAGCTGCTATACAAAAGAAAACGGGCGACTTATACAAGCCGCCCGCCTCCGGGAAGAAAAAGCCGCCCGTCCTTATCAAGTCGGGGCGGAAGACGCACTCCTTAGGAGAGTATGACGCTAAACAGGGAAATCCACGACCAGACAATCAAGGCGATTACAACGGTCAACGGAAAGCTTTCTTTGCTGAACATGGTGGTTCCTCCTTAGCTGAAATCGAATGCACAATCCACAATCAGGATATTAGTATCTCAAATTATAGATGTCAATTTATATTTGAGATGTCCGTATCCTGATGTGTGGTTAAATCACGACAGGTATCTTTTCGGTTGCCCGGTTTGCCTTGCCTTTTCCGTTTTTGAACAAGGTTCGGGCATGACAGAACGGGCTGATTCGAAAAGAACTTTGTCCTGATACCTATACCTATAGCATAAAAAATTTGCTGCGGAAAAAAACTGTTGCTATAAAGGGAACTGGCTGAAAAAGGCAAACCCGGCGAAAGCCGGCGACGCAAAGCTTCCGGTCTAATGTCAGGCGCAATTCGCGCGCCGGCGACGACAGCGGGGCCGCCAGCGGAGGAGTCATCGTCTCCCTCCGCCTATTGTTCAATACAAGCAATTTGGAGGGTGTACCGTATGAAAGTTGATGCTAAACCGGGTGAAATAGCCGCAGTAGTTGTGGTGGCGCTGATGAGTATCGCCGCGAACCTGCCCGATCGTTTCCTGATGGGGCTGATAGATCGGCGCATTCTGTTGCTGGCACTGCTCACCACCGTGCTGATCGCGCTGTTCCGCTATTTGCGTCCTGTTCTGTTTATCGCCGTGGTGATTCTGGCGATTGGCGCCAAACTGCCCGAGCAGCTGGAAAGTGCGCTGGGCATCGACAGTACCGCTCTGGCTGTGACGCTGGGTTTGCTGGCCTTCTTCTCGCTGGTCAATGCAGTGCTCAAAATCGTGCCGACCGGTTTTGAGGAAACCCGCAACCGTATCGATTCCCCCGATTCCCGCGCCAATGTGATGAATGCCGTACTCAAGGGCGATGTAGTGCAGTTGCAGAAACTGATGGCGCTTGGGGTGGAAGTCAATTTCCAGGAAAACGGCAAAATCCCTCTGCTTGAGGCGGTAGAACTGGGGTATTCCGATATCGTGCAGATTCTTCTGCATCACGGTGCCCAATACGATGTGCGTAACGAGGCCGGAATACTAGCCAAGGATATTGCCATGGAAAAAGGTTACACCCGCTGCGCCAATATGCTCATGTATGCGGCAGAAGTGGCAAGCGGCAAGCCTGTGGCCGCCTGACACCGTTTCGCGCCCGGCGGTGAAATGCTGCCGGGCGTGCATTTGCCCTGCCGATGCGGGATAATTCGCCTTTTATCCGTGCGTTTGGCTGCATTTGATGCATCTTTCCGATTTTGACTTTCATCTGCCCGAAGAGCTGATTGCCCAGTTTCCGCCGCAGCAGCGAACCGGCAGCCGTCTTCTGCTGGTGCGGGACGCGCAAACGTTCCAGGACCGGCAGTTCCCCGATCTGCTTGACGAACTGACGCCTGACGATGTGCTGGTGTTCAACAATACCCGCGTGCTCAAGGCGCGGCTGTTCGGCCAAAAGGGTTCCGGCGGCAAAGTGGAGCTGCTGGTGGAGCGCGTGACGGGCGACTGCTCGGCGCTGGCGCATATCCGCGCCAGTCACTCGCCGCAGGCCGGCTCCGAGCTGACGCTGGCTTGCGGAGTGCGCGTCAGTGTGACCGGACGTGCCGGCAGCCTGTTTTCCCTGCAGTTCGACGAACCAGTGCTGACCGTGCTTGACCGCTGCGGCCAACTGCCGCTGCCCCCTTATATTGAACGCTCGCCGGAAGGCAATGACGACGAGCGTTATCAGACTGTCTATGCCCGCGAACCGGGTGCGGTGGCGGCGCCGACTGCCGGCCTGCATTTCGATGAGGCGCTGCTGCAGAAAATTCGCGACAAGGGTGTGGAGTTGGCGCAGGTGACTCTGCATGTGGGGGCGGGAACATTCCAGCCGGTGCGGGTGGAAAACCTGGCCGAGCATACCATGCACAGCGAATGGTTTGAGGTGCCCGCGGAGACGGTCGCGGCGATCGAGCGGGCGCATGCCCGCGGCGGCCGGGTGGTGGCGGTGGGAACCACTACACTGCGCGCGCTGGAATCCGCTGCGGCGAGCGGCGAGCTGCGTGCCGGCAGCGCTGAAACCAGTCTGTTTATTCTGCCGGGATACCAATTCAAGGTGGTGGACCGTTTGCTGACCAACTTCCATCTGCCCAAGTCGACCCTGCTGATGCTGGTGTCGGCGTTTTCCGGCTACGACACCATGATGGCGGCCTACCGCCATGCCATCGAACAGCGTTACCGCTTTTTCAGTTATGGCGATGCCATGCTGCTGACGAGGAAATAAGACCATTATGCATTTTGATTTGCTTGCCCAGGATGGCGCTGCCCGCCGCGGACGCGTGCATCTGGCCCACGGGGTGGTGGAAACGCCGGCGTTCATGCCGGTGGGGACCTACGGCACGGTAAAAGCCATGAGCCCGCAGGAGTTGCACGATATCGGCGCGCATATCGTGCTCGGCAACACTTTTCACCTGTGGTTGCGCCCCGGTCTGGAAGTGATCGAGGCGCATGGCGGCCTGCATCAATTCATGAGCTGGGACGGTCCTATCCTGACTGACTCGGGCGGCTTTCAGGTGTTCAGCCTGGGCGAGTTGCGCAAGATCAGCGAAGAAGGGGTGAAATTCGCTTCGCCGATCAACGGCGACAAGTGTTTCCTTACGCCGGAAGAATCCATGCGCATCCAGCGGGTGCTCAATTCCGACATCGTGATGATTTTTGACGAGTGCACGCCGTACCCCGCCGATCTGAAAGTGGCCGGCGACTCCATGCGGCTGTCGCTGCGCTGGGCCGAGCGTTCGAAAAAGGCCCACGAGGGCAACCCCAATGCCCTGTTCGGCATTGTGCAGGGCGGCATGCATGAAATCCTGCGCGACGAGTCCTTGCGCGAACTGGTAAACATCGGCTTTGACGGCTATGCCATCGGCGGCCTGAGCGTGGGCGAGCCGAAGGACGACATGCTGCGCGTGCTGCGCCATACGGCGCCGCAATTGCCGCGCGAAAAGCCGCGTTACCTGATGGGCGTGGGCACGCCGGAAGATATTGTCGACGCGGTCGAGGCCGGGGTGGATATGTTCGATTGCGTCATGCCAACGCGCAATGCACGCAACGGCTGGCTGTTTACCCGCTTCGGCACGGTCAAGATCCGCAATGCCACCTACCGGATGGATACCCGGCCGCTGGATGAACTTTGCAGCTGCTACACCTGTCAGAATTTTACCCGTTCCTATCTGCATCACCTGTTCCGTTCGCAGGAGATTCTCGGGGCGCGCTTGAACACGATACACAACCTGCATTACTACCAGGAGCTGATGCAGGGATTGCGGGCCGCTATCGAGGCAGGCGGGCTGCAGGAATTTGTTGCAGAATTCAGACGTTTGCGCGCGCAGACGTAATGCTGGGACGTAATATCAAGTCGTAATACAAGTCGTGTTAGAATCACACGATTAGAAAAAACAGGGAGAGGGAAAACCTATGTTTATCAATGTTGCACAAGCCGCTGATGCTGCGGCGCCGACTCAGGCTGATCCGATCATGAGCTTTCTGCCGCTGGTGATCATTTTCGTGCTGTTCTATTTCATGCTGATCCGTCCGCAGATGAAACGGGCGAAAGAGCAGAAAAGCATGCTCGAAGCACTGCAGAAAGGCGACGAAGTCGTTACCGCCGGCGGGCTGGCGGGTAAGGTGGTCAAGGTCGGTGAGGTGTATGTCGGACTGGAAGTGTCCGACGGAGTGACCGTTCAGGTGCAAAAGCAGTCCATCCAGGCGGTGCTGCTCAAAGGTACCCTGAAGTCGCTGTAAGTCTCTGTCACTGCCCGCCGATGCGGGCAGTTGCTTTATGAATTAGCAGAAATACCATTCCGACATGAATCGTTATCCCCTGTGGAAATATATCGTTATCGCCGTGGCGCTGGTCATCGGCTTTCTTTATACCTTGCCCAATTTCTTTGGCGAGGTGCCGGCGGTGCAGATTTCGCCGGTACGTGCCGGAACCAAGCTGCCGGCCACCACGCTGGGAGCCGTTGAGACGGATCTGAAAGCGGCGAACATCGGCTATCGCGGCATCGAAGCGGACGCCTCTACCCTGAAGGTGCGTTTTGATAATACCGATGCGCAACTGAAAGCCAAGGATCTGCTGCAGGAAAAACTGGGCAACGACTATGTGGTGGCGCTGAACCTGCTGTCCGCCTCGCCGGCCTGGCTGACCGATATTCACGCTTTGCCGATGTACCTGGGTCTGGATTTGCGCGGCGGCGTGCACTTCCTCTTGCAGGTGGACATGAAGACGGCCCTGACCAAGGCGCTGGAACGTAACGTCAGCGATATCCGCAACGATTTGCGCGAAAAGAAAATCCACTATTCCGGTGTAGCGGCGGATGGGCAGCAGATCGTGGTCAAATTCGGCAGCGCGGCGGACCGTGACAGTGCCGATAGCGAATTGCACAGTCAGTTCCCCGATCTGGTGGTGAAGAAACTGGACGACGCAGAAGGGCCGAAACTGACCGCAGTGCTGTCGCCGGTGGCACAGAAGAAAATCAGCGACTATGCCCTGCAGCAGAACATCACCACGCTGCGTAACCGTGTGAACGAGCTGGGCGTGGCCGAACCGATCATCCAGCAGCAGGGGGCTGATCGCGTGGTAGTGCAGTTGCCGGGCGTGCAGGACACCGCCAAGGCCAAGGAAATTCTCGGTCGTACGGCAACCCTGGAAGTGCGCATGGTGGATGAGGACAACTCCAGTCCGACGTCTCTGCAGGCGGCCATGAACGGCAATGTGCCGTTCGGCGACGAGTTGTATTACGAGCGTGACGGCACGCCGATGCTGGTGAAAAAGCAGGTGGTGCTGACCGGTGAGTATATTTCCGACGCGGCGCCGGGTTTTGACGGTCAGACCGGCCAGCCGGCTGTGCATGTGTCGCTCAACGGCTCCGGCGCACGTATCTTCAAGGAAGCCACGCGTGCCAACGTGGGCAAGCGCATGGCGATTCTGCTGATCGAAAAGAATCACACCGAGGTGATTACCGCTCCGGTGATCCGCGAAGAAATCGGCGGCGGTCGGGTGCAGATTTCCGGCATGATGAACGTGGAAGAATCGCGTGACATCTCCCTGCTGTTGCGTGCCGGTTCGCTGGCGGCGCCGATGGATATCGTCGAAGAGCGTACCGTGGGCCCGTCCATGGGTGCGGAAAACATTTCCAAGGGCTTTAACTCCAACATCGGCGGCTTTATCGCCATCGCCCTGTTCATGATGATGTATTACCGCTTCTTCGGCATGATTTCCACCGTGGCGCTGGCCGCCAACGTACTGTTCCTGGTGGCCATCCTGTCCATGCTGCAAGCCACCCTGACCCTGCCGGGTATGGCGGCGATTGCGCTGACGGTGGGTATGGCGATTGACGCCAACGTGCTGATCAATGAACGCATCCGTGAAGAACTGCGCAACGGCAATTCGCCGCAGGCGGCTATTCATGCCGGTTACGAGCGTGCCTTCTCGACCATTCTGGACTCCAATATCACCACCTTCATTGCCGGTGTGGCGCTGTTCTGGCTGGGTTCCGGGCCGATTCGCGGGTTTGCCGTGGTGCTGTGTCTGGGTATCCTGACGTCGATTTTCAGCGCGGTAATGGTGTCGCGTTCGCTGGTGAATCTGACCTACGGCCGCAAGGCGCGTCTGGCAAAAGTGGCAATTTAAGGCTGAGGGATTGTAATCGTGATCGAGTTTTTCAATATCAAAAAAGACATTCCCTTCATGCGCTACGCGCGCGTGACCACCATCATTTCGCTGGTGACGTTTATTCTGGCGGTCTGGGCGCTGGGTGCCAAAGGTCTGAATCTGGGTGTGGATTTCACCGGCGGTACCGTCATGGAAATCAGCTACAGCCAGCCGGCGGATATCCATGGCATCCGCATCTCGCTGGAAAAAATGGGCCTGAAAGACGTGGCGGTGCAGAATTTCGGCACCTCGCGTGACGTGCTTATCCGTCTGCCGCTCAAGGAAGGCACCACCAGCGCCAAACTGTCCAACCAGGTGATGCAGAACCTGCATGCCGAGCACGCCGACGCGCAGCTCAAGCGGGTCGAGTTCATTGGTCCGCAGGTGGGCAAGGAACTGTACGACAACGGGGCGCTGGCACTGCTGGTGGTAGTGCTGGGCATCATGGCCTATCTGGCGGTGCGCTTTGAGTGGCGCTTCGCTATTGCGGCGATCATCGCCAACATGCACGACGTGGTGATCATTCTCGGCTTCTTCGCTTTCTTCCAGTGGGATTTTTCCATTACCGTGCTGGCCGGTGTATTGACCATTCTCGGTTACTCGGTTAACGAGTCGGTGGTGGTGTTCGACCGGATCCGCGAAAACTTCCGCAAGCTGCGCAAGGCATCGGTGCCGGAAATTATCGACAACGCCATTACCCGCACCATGTCGCGTACCATCATCACCCACTCCATGACCCAGCTGATGGTGCTGTCCATGCTGTTTTTCGGCGGCGAGGCGTTGCACTACTTCGCCCTGGCGCTGACCATCGGTATTCTGTTCGGTATTTATTCTTCCGTGCTGGTAGCCAGCCCGATCGTGCTGTGGCTGGGCGTGTCGCGCGAAGACTTCATCAAGCCGGAGAAAAAGGACAACGAAGCGGAGGTATTGCCGTGAATGTGAAACTGGGTGGGCTGTTGCTGGTATCGCTGCTGTCGCTGACAGGGTGTGATTACATGAATCAGGCAATGGGCGTTCCCACCCAGGCGGAAAGTCGCGCAATCGGCTCCAGCTGCCGTCAGGTCGGCCGTTCGCTGGAAGACTGCTACGCACGCGCGCCCAAGGCCAACAAGGCGGATATTTACGCCGGCTGGAAGGAAATGGACGGCTACATGCGCGACAACAACATTCCGACCATGCCGATGCCGGACGAGCACGCCGCCGAAGATGCGCCTGCTTCCGCGCCTGTAGAGCAGACAGCCAAGGCCGCCTCGGCTCCCGTTCCGGCCGCTTCAGCTCCGGCTGCCTCTTCTACCAAGCCGGCCGATCATACGGCCAAGGCGGACAGCAAGGGCGACGCCAAACATTAAATTTAATCGCGTTTCTGTGCCGGGCAGATTTATTGCCCGGCCGCCCAATGACGCAAGTCATTGAAAGCGTGAGGTTGTGCGGACATGTGCCGCGTAGCTGCCTTGCCGATTTATTCCATAAATGGAGTGAATCGGCGCTGTCTTAAGCCTGCGGGCGGAAAGTTATAAGCAATGCTGCTCGGAATGCTGATGGATTATGTCCTGCATGTGGACAAGCATCTGCTGATTCTTCTGGCTGAATACGGGCCTTGGATTTACGGCCTGCTGTTCCTGATCCTGTTTCTGGAAACCGGCCTGGTCGTGACCCCATTCCTGCCGGGTGATTCACTGCTGTTTGTGGCCGGCACGCTGGCTGCGACCGGTCACATGGATATCTGGCTGCTGTTCGCACTGCTGATTACTGCGGCCATTAGCGGCGATGCGCTGAATTTCTGGATCGGGCGAATGGTGGGGATGCGCGCATACAACCTGCCCGACACACGCTGGTTCAAACAGGCATATCTGAAAAAGACCCACGATTTTTATGAGCGGCACGGCGGCAAAACCATCATCATTGCCCGCTTCATGCCCATCGTGCGCACGTTTGCCCCCTTTGTTGCCGGT
>JAJZTZ010000028.1 GCA_021847305.1 Pseudomonadota bacterium
ATCTGCTCCAGCACATCTTCAATGGTCACCAGACCGGCGACGCCGCCGTATTCATCGACCACAATGGCAATGTGATTACGGTTGCTGCGAAACTCCTTGAGCAGCACATTAAGCCGTTTGGATTCCGGCACAAACACCGCCGGACGCAGCATGTCGCGCACATCGGTTTCGATTTTGGCGTAGTAGCGCAGCATGTCTTTGGCCAGCAGAATGCCAATGACCTGATCTTTCTCCCCGTCCACCACCGGAAAGCGCGAATGTGCCGTTTCCAGCATTTTCGCCAGAAAGGCTTCCGGCGGCTCGTTGATATCAATCACATCCATCTGCGAACGCGGAATCATTACTTCGCGCACCTGCATTTCCGACACCTGCAGCACGCCTTCAATCATGGACAGGGCATCGCCGTCGAGCAGGTGCCGCTCGTAGGCCCCCCGCAGCAGTTCGACCAGCTGCTCGCGGTCTTCCGGTTCGCGCAGCAGCAATGCACTTAATCGTTCAAGCCAACTCGGCTTAGGGGAATCTTCCATGGTTGCGACATTACTCCATCACATCGGGATAGGGGTCAGGGTACCCCAGTTTCATGACAATTTCACGCTCGCGCGCTTCCATCACCTCGGCCTCGGCGTCGGTTTCATGATCATAGCCCTGCAGGTGCAACACCCCATGCACCGTGAGGTGACAATAGTGTGCCTCGAGCGCCTTGCCCTGCTCGGCCGCCTCGCGCTCAACCACCGGTGCACAGAGCACGATGTCGCCCATGAGCGGCAGATCGACGTCAGGCATTTCGTCAAAGACGAACGTGAGCACGTTGGTGGCGTAATCCTTATCGCGGTAGTCGTGGTTAAGCATCTGGCCTTCTTCGGCATCCACCAGACGCAAACTGATTTCCGCTTCGCGCTCCAGCGCGGCGGTCACCCAGCGACGGAATTGCGGCCGCGTTGGCAGGCCCTCGGCCGCCACGGCATATTGCACCGCAAGGGAGAGTTTGGGGCGCGCCATCAGTCGCGCGCCTGCTTTTTCTTGTCGAACGCGGCATAGGCGTTGACGATCTGCTGCACCAACGGATGACGTACCACGTCTTCCGCCTGGAAATGCGTGAAGGCGATGCCGCGCACCTTTTCCAGCACCTCTTTCGCCTCTGCCAACCCGGACTTGTGCCCGCGCGGCAGATCTACCTGGGACAAATCGCCGGTCACCACCGCCTTGGCGCCGAAACCGATGCGGGTGAGGAACATCTTCATCTGTTCCGGCGTGGTATTTTGCGCTTCATCGAGAATGATGAAAGCGTGATTAAGGGTACGTCCGCGCATGTAAGCCAGCGGCGCGATCTCGATGGCACCGCGCTCAAACAGCTTGCCGACCTTCTCAAACCCCATCAGATCGTACAGAGCATCGTACAGCGGCCTCAGGTAGGGATCGACTTTCTGCGCCAGATCGCCGGGCAGAAAGCCCAGCCGCTCCCCCGCCTCGACTGCCGGGCGGACCAGAATGATGCGCTTGACCATATCACGCTCCAGCGCGTCCACCGCGCTGGCTACCGCCAGATAAGTCTTGCCGGTACCGGCCGGGCCGATGCCGAAAGTAATATCATGCTGCTGGATTTGCGTCAGATAACCGTTCTGCCGCGGCGTACGGCCGTGCAAATCGGCCCGGCGGGTGAGCAGCACCGGTGCGGCCCCCTGTGCGCCGGCCTCGGTCGTTTTATGCTGTATTTCAACCAGCGCCAGCTGCACGTCTTCCACATCCAGCTCATGCTCCGAGCGCTCGTACAACAACCGCAGCACATCCAGCGCCACGCGGCTGGCGGCCGGCTTGCCGGACACGCCGAATTTTTCGCCGCGCCGCGCAATGGTCACATCCAGAGCATTCTCAATCTGGCGCAGGTGCTCGTCCAGAGCGCCGCACAGGTTGGCGAGACGGTCATTGTCGACCGGGGTAAAGGCGATATCTTTCTGGCTCATGCTTCGCTGGTCACAATCTCGCCGCGCAGGCTATGCGGCAGCGCCTCGGTAATCCGTACGGTGGCAAAGTGGCCGATCAGGCGCGGATTGCCGGCAAAATTGACGATGCGGTTGTTCTCGGTGCGCCCCATCAATTCGCCGGCATCCTTCTTCGACGGCCCTTCCACGAGAATGGTCTGCACTGAACCGACCATGCTGCGGCTGATTGCCTGCACCTGGTCGTCCAGTTGCTTCTGCAAACGTGCCAGACGGGCCGACTTGACCTCTTTGGCCACGTCATCCGGCATATCTGCGGCGGGCGTTCCAGGGCGCGGACTGTAAATGAAACTGAAACTGGCATCGAAACCGACTTCCTGCACCAGTTTCATGGTGGCCTCAAAATCGGCATCGGTCTCGCCGGGAAAGCCGACGATGAAATCGGAGGACAGGGAAATATCCGGGCGCACCTTGCGCAGGCGGCGAATGATGGACTTGTATTCCAGCGCCGTGTAACCGCGCTTCATGGCCGCCAGAATACGGTCCGAACCGCACTGCACCGGCAGATGCAGGTGACTCACCAGCTTCGGCACCGTCGCATACACATCAATCAGGCGCTGGGTAAACTCCACCGGGTGCGAGGTGGTATAGCGGATGCGCTCGATACCGGGAATTTCCGCCACATATTCGAGCAGGTGGGCAAAATCGGCAATCTCGCCGTCGTGCAGCACCCCGCGATAGGCATTGACGTTCTGCCCCAGCAGCGTCACTTCCTTGACGCCGCTGGCAGCCAATTCCGCCACCTCGGCGATCACGTCGTCGAACGGACGCGACACTTCTTCGCCGCGGGTATAGGGCACCACACAGAAGGTACAGTACTTGCTGCACCCTTCCATCACCGACACAAACGCCGATGCGCCTTCCACCCGTGCCGGCGGCAGATGATCGAACTTCTCGATTTCGGGGAAGGAGATATCCACCTGCGCCCGGCCGGTGGTCTTGCGCGCCGCCATCAATTGCGGCAAACGGTGCAGCGTCTGCGGCCCGAACACCACATCGACATAGGGAGCACGCTTGACGATGGCGTCGCCTTCCTGGCTGGCCACACAACCGCCCACGCCGATAATGAGATTGGGGTTCTGCTGCTTCAGATGCTTGATGCGGCCCAGGTCATGAAACACTTTTTCCTGCGCCTTTTCGCGCACGGAACAGGTGTTGAACAGAATCACATCCGCTTCTTCCGGATTTTCGGTCAGCGTCATGCCCTCGGCAGAACCGAGAATGTCGGCCATCTTGTCCGAGTCGTACTCGTTCATCTGACAGCCGAAGGTCTTGATATAAACTTTGCTCATGCGCGAAAAAATAAAAAGGGGTACACAGCCGGAACGGCTCTACTCAACGGGAGATTATCAGCGACGCGGCGCGTTGGCCTGCTCTTCGGGGGTCATGATCCAGATATTGCGCACCTGTCCCTGACTGTCCAGCCGATAGTACACCGGCGCAGACTGGGGCAGCATAGCGCCCACGACACTAAGGTTGTTCTGGTCATACACAACCGACCCGGGCGCCAGTTGCAGCACTTTGCCATCAATACGCACCAGCGGATATTCCACGCCCTGCAGCTGACCGGGACGGGCATCCACAGGAAAAGCGCGCGCCGCCAGCGCCGAAAACGACGCGAGCAGACTGACCGCAGCAAGCAAAAGGGTAACAATATACCGACTCATAAAGCGCATTATGGGTGTGCCATCGGTGAAATTCAAGTGCGAACCGAGCAGGATCGCACCGAACAAAAACAAAAAGGGGCTGACACGTCAGCCCCTTGCGAAATTCTGGTGGCGAATCAGGGACTCGAACCCCGGACCTGCGGATTATGATTCCGTCGCTCTAACCAACTGAGCTAATTCGCCACGACAGGGGCGCAATTATACAAGAATACGCCGCCATGTCAAACCTCTCGACAGAAAATAGTCAGGCTGCCGCACATTCGCTGTCGGCGCAGCGGTCCACTTCAATAATCACATGCGCCAGATGCGGGATGTGGCCGAGCAGACTGCGGTAGTAGTCAGGTGTCTGCGGGTGATGCGTGACAATGGCGATTACGGCTGACAGCGCCTGCGGCCCGACATGCCAGACATGCAGATCGGCCACACGGTTGTCGTGATCACTCTCGATAGCCTGACGAATGGCCGCGGGCACCTGCTGACTCACGCCGCTGTCGAGCAGCACGCCGCTGGTGGCGCGGATCAGCCCGACGGACCAGCTGGCGATAACCACAGCGCCCACCAAGCCCATCAACGGATCGAGCCACACCCAGCCGTAGTATTTGCCCGCCAGCAGCGCGACGATGGCAAACACTGAGGTCAGCGCATCGGCCAGCACATGGATATAGGCCGCGCGCAAATTATGGTCGTGCGCAGGCTCTTCGTGGCCGTGGCCGTGATCATGGCCGTGGTGATGATCGTGGTCATGGTCATGATGATGGTCATGGTGATGACTGTGACCATGGTGGTGGTCATGGGCACCGTGCAGAATCAGCCCACTGACGAGATTGACCAGCAGCCCGAGCACGGCGATGCCGATCGCCTCGTTGAAGTGGATAGGCTGCGGCTCAATCAGACGCATGGTCGACTCCAGCACCATCATCAGCCCCACCACCGCCAGCGCGGTGGCGCTGGCAAAGCCGCCCAACGCACTGACTTTGCCAGTGCCAAAGGTAAACTGCGGGTTGTTGGCATGGCGACGGGCATAACGATAAGCAAACAGGGCAATACCGAACGCCGCCACGTGCGTGGCCATATGCCAGCCGTCTGCCAGCAGCGCCATGGAACCGTAACCCAGGCCGGCAGCAATTTCCGCCACCATCATGACAAACGTCAGCAGCATGACGCGGGCCGTGCTTTTTTCCGCCTGCGCGTGTTCAACCACGAAGTCGTGGGAATGGCGTTTCTGTTCCAGGGTTTGCGTATGCATGATGACCGGACAATGATAATGAGAATGGCTGTCAGTATACCCGAGTGCCGACCGGGAAAGTACCCCGCCAGCGGCCGACGCGGTTACTGCATCATGAAGGTTTCATACTCCAGCCGCTGCATGACCCGGTCAAGCAGCACCAGCGACACCAGCAGAGTCAGCGTGACGGCAATGGCAAAACCGTAGCCGTACCAGGGCGCGCCGATCTGCAGAGTGAATGTGGTAAGCAGGTAGTTGAGCAACACGAACAGTGCCGCGATGAATAAGGCTTCACGACGCTTGTCAAAGTAGAACAACACATTCAGTACCGACATCAGCGCCACCTGCAGCGCGGCGGACAGCATATCGATGTAGGTCAGCGGCAGGTAAAGCTGCGATATATTGAACAGACGTAAAATCTCGGGGCCGATGGCAAAAAACAGCAACACCGCCAGAGACTGGATTTTGAGAATTTCAAAGATACCCTGCCTGAGCACAAAGACCATTTCGTCACGCATTTTTTCAATATGCTCAAGCGTGCCGCCTTCACGTACGGCGTTGTAAAAGCGATCATAGTATTCGACAAAGTCGGTTTCGATGCGCACGAGGAAAACCGCCATACCCGGAATCACGCTGAGGTAGGCAATAAAAATCGGCAGATCGTATATTACCGAGGCACGCAGGGGCCCGATAATTGCCTGACTGGTATCAGGCGAGAACCAGAAGAGAAATTTGTCGATCCAGATACCCAGATTGTAAAGCAGCCCGGTCAACAACAAGGCCGGGAACATCCTGCCACGCCGGAGGAAATCAAATTCGATCAGTTTGTCTGACGGGTAGCCGCGCACAATCACGGCAATCATGCCCATCAGCAATACAAAATTGCCGATCACGAACCCCAGCAGCAACCCCTCCATTCCCATCGGCCTGAGCCCGAGAGCCGCCAGGACCGTGACGGTATAGCCGACGGCAAAAAGCGCTACGATGGTCTTATATTCCTTTAGCCCCGACAGGAGCACTGTAGCCATCCAGATAGCAGAGAGAATAACGAACCCGGCCATCATCAGCACCGAGTAGAGCAACGACTGCTGGCGGAACAGGGTGAACGCAGCCGCTAAGCCGAACGACCCAGTTACGACCATGGTCAGCAACAGCACGCCATTGAAATTGGGCACGACCCGCCAGTCTTCCTTCTCGAACAGGCGGTCGGATACGTAGCGGGTGAATCCCAGCTGCAGAACACCGGTAAAGATCAGACTTACGGCCATTAGCCAGGTAACCGACACCTGGAACTGCGCAATCAGAAGATCGGGCACGACCACAGCGAAACTGAGGAAGCCGATGATGAGAATCCCCAGAATGGAAAGAATCCATGGCCCCGAGCCGATCACCCCGGCAAACGTGTAAGCTTGCAACACACCGCTGAGACTGTCTTTTTTCAGCAGCTTGCGCAGCTCAAACCCAATGCCCGCCATCAGCTGCCACTCCGCCGACAGGCCGCCGGCCCGAGCGCCAGCGCACTACGATAGATGTCTCGATAGCGCTCAATCATCAGCGGCTGACTGTAATAGGTTTCCACCCGCCCAATACCGGCCTGTTGCGCTTCGCGCCACGCTTGCGGATCGGCGAGCAGTTCAATGGCCGCTTCCGCCAGGCTAGACGGATCGGCGATGTTGACGATGCGGCCGGAAGGGCCAAGTGCACGATCTTCCTCACCCAGTCCTTCCACCAGCTGCCGGCAGGAGCCGACATCGGTACTGACGCAGGGCACGCCGGCCGCATAGCCTTCCAGAATCACCAGCGGCAAGGCCTCACTGATTGAGGAAAGCACCACCAGGCCGATCTTCGGCAGCAGCTCGGTGATTTTCTGGAAACCGAGAAATTTCACCCTGTCGCTCAACCCGAGGCTATCGACCAGCGCCCGACATTCGGCAGCATACTGCGGATCCTCATCTTCCGGACCGGCAATCCAGCCCTCCGCATCCGGCATACGATTCACCACTGTACGCATGGCGCGGATAAACGTCTTGATATCCTTGATCGGCACCACCCGACCGATCAGGCACAGCACCGGGGGCGGATCGGCCGGGCGCTCGGCCCGCAATGGTGCCAGGCGGGCGACATCTACGCCGTTGGGAATATTGCGGGTTTTCTCTGCTGCCGCCCCGTCGGCAATTTGACGCAGGCGGTTTTGTTCATACAGGGCGATGATATCGTCAGCGGCGCTGTAACACATGCGCCCAAGCGATTCGAAGAAACGTACCCACAATTCGCGGAAGTAGCCCAACTGAGTCGGATCGCGTTCGAATGCACTGCGGTTATCGCGCACCCAGTTGGCCTGAAACAGGTCAATCTTGCGCTCCTTGGTGTAGATCCCGTGCTCCGAAAGCAGTAACGGAGTCTGGCGCAGATGCTTGGCAATCGCACCAAGGAAACCCGCGTAACCGGTGGATACGCTGTGCAACACGCGCACCTGCGGCATCCTGTGCGCCACTTCAAGCAGGCGCCAGATCGGCGCATGCATGATGCGCACGGTCCAGAAGAAATCAACGAAAGACGGGTCGTAGCAATGCTGCTGGTACACCTGTTTGATAAATTCCCACGACGTCTCGGCGTGCAGGAAATGTGCATAATCCAGTGCTTTGCCCGGTTCACACTGGGGCAACAGGCGAAAGAACAGGTCTTCGGCCTCGGGGTGAGCCTGTGGAGTGCGAAAGTACTGATGCAGTGCCTCAATCCCCTGCATGGCCTGGCGGTCACCGCGCATGGTGCGTGGGGCGGGCTGCTGCGACGGATCGTGGATGTAGTGCGTTTCCAGATGCACCACGTTGTCCGGCAGAGTGTATTTCATCTCGCCATAGTCGTCCGGCGTACTGCCGATGAAGACAATGGCAAAGGTGTATTCGGGAAATGCGCGGATAATCTGATTCACCCAGCTGGACACGCCGCCGCTGACATACGGGAAAGTGCCTTCCAGCAGCAGACCGATATCCGCGGAAGTTGCTTTGGGCATCTGTTCACTCATACTCAGACTTTCTTCTGTTCCCAGTAAGCCAGGACGTTGCGCAGGCTGCCCGGGGCATTGGCTGCATCCATCTGTGCCAGCAGTCGACGGGCTTCAGCATAATCGTGCCGACGGAAATGCATCTCGGCCAGCCAGGGAATGATCCGGCTGTGGGGCATACCCAAATTCTGGGCTTTAAGATAGGCGTCTGCCGCCTCATCGAAGCGTCCCTGCTGCTGCAATAATTTGGCTTGCTGCACCAGCAGAGATGGGTCTTCTGGCATCCATTGCAGCGCCAGCCGGGTATACATTTCCGCCTGCTCAACGGCGAAATCGCGCAGGTCACCCTGCACCAGACCTTGATAGATCAGCTCACTGTACAACCCAGCCAGTCGTCTTCTGGCATTGTAGCGGGCAAAGTCACTGTCGGCCTGGGCCAGCTTTTCCCGTTCTTCGTGAATGCGGTTGTTAAGCGTCTGTTCCTGAGTGTCCAGCATACCGTATGCCAGCAGCCGCACATCATCCACCGGATCAGTAAGCACCTGCCGCAGCACCCCGCCGGACAGCCGCGTAGGCATGGACTGGAACAGCATCAGCGCCTTCAGGCGCGCCTCCAGTGGCGTGTGTACATTGAGCAGACGGGAGCGTGCACCGCCGGGACCGAAGCGCTCATGCCCGCCCTTGCGTGACTGAACATACGCCGGGATAGTCGTTTCACCGATTTCGAGAAAACCGGCCCGCCGTTCCCGATGGTAGTAAATCAGCAAGGCCAGTAGCAGGCCGAGCGCACCGAACAAGGGAATAAAAAAACTGCTGACAAAAACCAGCACCGTTTCCCAGAAAAAATCACGCGAAGGGCGGCGGAAAAAGATGGTACGTGCCAGAAACGCCAGCAGCACGCTGGCCAATGCATGCAGCAGAAAAAAGCCAGCCAGATGCCAGCCGCCGGGGACTTGGCCCAGCATACCCAGCGCCCCCCATTCGAGCGCTACGACAGCAGCTCCCTGTTTAAGCGCGATGGACACAGTGCCTCAACAATTCCTGTAAGCGCTGCGCCGGCTCCGGGGTATCCAGCCTGACGCTTTCGACGTGCACGCCATAAGTAGCAAAGTCCTGTCCCACCCGTTCGCGCACAATCTGCTCAATCCGGTCGACGTAACCCTCTACAGCCAATTCATTGCTCAGCGGCATCAGCGTGACGTAGACCTGTCGCCCTTCGATCACTGTTTCCCAGACGATATCAAGCCCCCGCCGCTGGCGCCGCAACTGCAACAGCACATCAGCCGTCTCCGGCAACTCCGGAAAAACCAGCGCTGCCACGCGGCTTTCCACGCCGTGCAGATAATTCATCTGCGCCAGGCGTGACAGTTCGGCACTGAAGTCATCAGGTGCATCAACCAGATCGCGTTTTATACCCGCCAGCTGGGAAGACGCGCTGATACTGTCAGCATAATATTCCAGCAGCACCAGCAGCATCTGCAGGGTATCCTGCTGCAGGGCAAAAAACGGCATCTGCTCCACCACCAGCATTCCCAGCAGCCGTTTTTCACTATTCATTACCGGCGCCGCAATGATGTAGCGTAACGGCAACTCTTCATCGATATCGTCACTTTGCAGGTGCGACAATACCCGCTTGGACAGAGCATGCTGCACCAGCGGGTCGTTCAAACTCAGTTCACTGGTCTCGCCCAGCGCCGCTGCCGCCGGCATTTCCGGGGTTTGACCATCACGTACGGGATACAGCGAGGCCACTTCCAACTGGCAATACTGTGCCAGCAGATGCATCAGGTCAGCCGCACCCGGCAAATCACCTGGCCGCGTGTTGATCCGGGTCAGATCACGGATCCGCTGAATGGCGTCACGCAAGGTGACGGGACGGCTGATAAATTCCTGCTCAAGACGCTCATGCGACATACGCAGCAGGTAATGCTCGCGCGTCAGTCGCCCCAGACGCGCGTCGATGTAGCTACGCGCCTCTTCCAGCCGGCGCACGCGGGTTTGCCACATGTCGCTGAATTCGCCACTGAGCATGGCAGCGAGAAAACCGCCGAGAAAGTAATCCTGCGGGAATGGTGCTGCTGGCGACTGGCCGTGTGCCAAGAACAGCCATGCAGCGAGCAACAAAAGAGAGGCAAACAGTGCACCGACAAAACCATAGCGAAGCGACAGCAGGATGACCATCAGCCATGGCCAGGGGAAGCCGCCAGCCAGGCGAAACGGATCGGCCGGGCTGAGCCAGCTCATGAGCAGGAACAGCAGCGCCATGAACAGAGGCACTTCCCACCAGCCCACCTTGACGGCAAAAACCCGCTCGCGCAGGCGGTAAACCCAGCGCTGCACTAGTTCACCGCATCGGCAATAAGACCACGAATCAGCTTCTGCGCCACGGCCGCCAGGCCATCACGGCTCCAACCGCTTTTGGACGCCGCGCCACTCCAGACCACCTTGCCGCTGCCGACATCGATCACCTGCAGGGTGATACCAACCGCCGGTTCGCCGTCCACGCCGACCTTATAGCGCCACTCTTCCACCGAACCGGTCAGAGCATATTGCATCCCTTGCGCTTTGGCCCACTCCAGCGCCGCCTCCTGCGCACGCCGTTGAGATGGCTCAAGCAAGGTATCATCGCTCAGATTGGCCGGATAGGACGTCACATCCTCAACACCCTCGCTGCGCAGCAAGCTCTCCGCCAGACCTTCGGCGCGCAGACCGGCCTGCGGGGTGTCCGTGTGATTCACGACAGGCAGCATCGCCCAGCGCGCCTTCTTATCCACATGCGCATGCGAAGAGACGGTATCGACTGTGGCGCATCCAGCCAAAGCCAATAACCAAACCGCCAGTCCAACTTTATGCATTCCTCTCATGTCGCCCTTCCCGTCGTCATACCCGAATCAATCCAGGTTTATTGTCAATAATACCACTCATAGCGCATCAGCCATTGCCGCTGGTATTCGCCCTGACTGCCGCCCTTGATGACATTGGTCAGCAACATCAGCTTATCGCCACCCAGGACAGGTCCGGCAGTTCCGGCACTGACATTCCAGCCCGAGCCGAACACAGAGTGATAGCTGATCCCGGCCACCGCCACTGGCCGCCAGGCGCGCGAGTAGCGGCTCAGCAATGCCTCATTCCAGCCGATGCTCAAATCGTACAAGCGATAACTGGCCGGCAGGTAGGCCAGCGCCGTGTTGACCTGCTGCATCGGCGCGCCACACAGATGATTGACCGGCAACCCGCCCAACGCCTCCGTCAGGTTACCAGCAAGCACGGCATAACGTTGCGGATCGGCACGGAACAGGGCCTCCAGCTGCTGCGCGTCGCTGCAGTCGTAATTGCCGTCGATGGAATAATTCCAGTACTGGCCGGCAAGGTGGACATTCCATTCCGGCCACTCCTGCCGCACATGATAGTCAAGCGCCCAGCCGGTCCCGCGACCGCTGCCCATATACGTGTTGTTCTGGGAAAAGTAGCGCGCCTTTTCCAGTCGCCCGGTAAGACTCAGTCGCCGACTCAAATTCCATGTCAACGCCGCGCTCGCGGCATCTTTCATGCCGGCCATGCGCAGCATTGCAGTGTCGGTGGCACGTACGTTGTTGGCGTAACTTAAACGCGCTTCCAGACCGTAATCCAGCCTTGGCGTCCAGCTCACTTTCTGACCATTAAATTCATGCACATAACGCTGGCTGACGAAGCTGACATCCACATTGCCATAGCTGGTTTCGGCGTGCACGCCGGCCGTTGCACTTCTACCCTGACTGGTCAGTTCAGGCAGAACGGTGTAATCGCTGATATGCAGACTTTCACGCTGCATGGCCAGCTCCGCCGCCAAATGGGGCGTCACCCAACTGCGCGCCACGCCCCCCTGAGTGTAGCTTACCAGCGCATCCAGCTTGTCGCGCCCGGCTTCGGCCGCAACATGATCAGCGCCTTCCAGTAGCGCATCAGCTGTTTTCTCATGCACTTCGTCATTATGGGTCAGCGTTGTCTGCGCCTCGAAGCCGGCACTCTGCTCGGTTGTTCGTCTGCCGGTCACCTCGGCTGCCTCCAACTGACTGAGAATGGGCATGCGCTCTGCTGCCCGATCGAGCAGATCAGCCAGTTTCTGCTGATCGTTTTCGCCCAGCGCCAATAAAACGTCGGCGTAAGCAGGCCGGTCCAGTGTGCGGGCATAATTGCGCATCAACCACATTCGTGCAGCCGAAAAATTCTGTTGTTCGAGCAGCCACGACAGGATCAGTTCCTTGCGCGCAGCCTGAGCTTCCGACTCGGCCCGCAGTTCCCGCGCGCTCATGATGCCGGTGGCTTTGCCGCTGCCGTCATCGAGCCGGAGCAACTGCCGCAATGCCTGCACACTGCGATCACCCGGGGCAAATTGCAGGGTGAAACGAATCTCGGCCAGCATGCGCTGTTTCGCCGTAATATCCAGCGCTGCGGGAGTCCGCCGGAACTGCAACCAGGCACGGCGCCGGGCCTGCCAGGCAGCATCGGCATTGCCGCTCTGTTCCAGCGCTTCGGCCACATTCTGCCACCATAGGTAGCTGCGCTCACTGTCCGGCTGGCTGCGGTAATATGCCAGTGCACGACGCGGATTGTTGGTAACCATGTAAGCCGCTGCCAGCGCCTCGGCAAAGCGCGGATCACGCTGCGACGCCGACTCCCACTGCAACAGCCAGGCACGGATATGGCTGCCATCTTCGCGATTGTTCAATAACCAAAGGTAAGCCAGGCGGACATTGCTGTCGTTCGGCTGCAAAACCAGCGCAGCTTCGTAATCGCGCTGAGCGGCATCAAGCTGCCCGATCCGCTCGTAGTAACCGGCTCGGGCAGCCAGGAAAGACGGCATCTGCTGCACGACTGCCAACTGACTGGCAGTCAGCCGGCCCAGCAATTGCCGCACCCGGCCGACCGCCCCTTCCTGGGTGTACAGGCTGACAGCCTGCACCAGATCGCTCGGCTCACCAAAACGCTGCCAGTTCCCCTCTGCCACCTGCGCAGCTTCCAAGGGAAATTTGACCTGCAGCAGTGACACCAGATTACGCATATCGGCATTGCCGGCCTGACCTGTTTCACGCAATTTGCGATATGCCTCACGCGCTTCGTCTGCATCACTATAGCCCAGCGCCAAACTGGCATACACCTGCCAGAACAGGACATCAGACTGCCCGGCAAACTCGCGCGCCTGGCGCAGCACCGCAAGCGCCTTGTCCGGTTGGCCCCGGGAAAACAGCAAGCCCGACTCGCGCACAGCCCAGTCGGGCCGCGGGCCGAACCGGTCGCGTAATTCCTGCCATGCCTGCAAGGCCGCATCCATATCACCGGAACGTTCCGCCAGCTCGGCCCGCATGACACCCAACGCCTCCTGCGGTTGCCGCCGCATAGCCTGAGCCAGATCGGCCAATGCCAGCTGCGGCCGTCCCAGGCGTTCGGCAAGACGCACTTCTTCGCGCCACAAATCCAGATCGTTCGGTTTGCTCTGCAAGCGGTGGCGCAGAGCCAGCCACAAGGCTTCGTCGTCAAACAGCCCGGGGGCCAGGCGCAGCACCGCCTGCCATGCGACCTCATCCTGACCGGCCTGCGCCAGGTACAGCCACTGCTGCAAGGCCAGCTGCGGTTCACCGCCCCACTCCGCCACCTGCGCTAACCGGCGCCGCCACTCCAGCCGGTCGGGGGCCTGTTGCACAGCCAGCTTGGCCACTTTCAGCGCGTCCTTCACATTGCTGTTGGCAAGAAAGGCATCGTAACTGAGCGTGTACAACCTGTCGTTGAACGGCAGCACACCGCCCTCAGTGGACACCAAACGGATCTGGCTGCGCCACCAGAACGACAAATGCAGCATCATGCGGGCAAACTGCTCGGCTTTGGCGGGCCGGTTGGCCGCCAGCGCCAGACGCGTCATTTTCTCCAGCACAATCGGATCGCGCACAAATCCCTGCAGCTGCTGCTCGCCCTGTTCCAGCGCCGCATCAAGTAAGTTACCCGATTGCAGAACCGTCAGGGCGGCCAGAAAATCGCTGCGCGCCTCGTTGTAATCGGTGTCGTTCCAACGGGCGGCAAAAAACATCTGCGCGGAAAGGGTGTAGTCGCGCTGCCCCAACGCAGTTCGCGCACCTTCGCGCAGCCAGGCAGAACCTACCCGGATCTTGCTTGTCAGGACCTGTTCGTACATATCCCGCGCCAGTTTGGCATCATTCAATTGCCATGCCAGCGTGGTATAGGCATGAAACTGCGGATTGGCGGGATCAAGCTGGCGAAAATCGTGCAGCAATCGCTGCAGCAGCTCGGCGCGCGCCTCTGCCCGCTCTTTCGAGCCGAGCGGCCAGCTGTACATCGCCTGCATATCCACTTCATAGGAGAGCCAACGGGCTTCGGCACGGATATCGAGATCGGCCGTATTGAATAGTTGCACCAGTGTCTGACGCGCTTTGTCAGTTTCATGCAGTTCGATCTGCACGCGAGCCAGAGCGAGGCGCAAGGGAGCATTATCAGGCTCGTAGCGCAGCTGTGCCTGCAGGTAACCTGCGGTCAAGCTATCGGGAGCCTGATTCTGCAACAGTGAACGCTGCAGCGTATCGCTGGGATAAAGCAGGGTCAGCAGCAACACAATCACCCCGCCCATCAGCAGCACCGCCAGCGGGGTAAAAAGCCGGGGGCGGTGCCTCAGCTCATGGACAGGTAAGGGTGAGCGGGTCAGCTGCATGAGCAGTCAGGGCAAAATGGCTGATATTCTTGCTGTCATGCCGCACTGGCCGCAACACCGTGCCGGCCAGTTCAAGCCGGCAATTGGCAGGCATACGCAGCGACCAGTTCAGCGGCATTTCTCCTTGCAGGGCAAAACGCAGCACGCCGCTGGCATCTCTGCGCCAGTATTTAAGCCGCGCATTAGCAGTAACCAGCTCCGCCTGCGTGTCTGCGACGGGCTTAAGAACCAGCCGGGCATCCCCGCTGCCACTCAGGCTGACGTAGCGCACCCCACCATCGTCAGCATAGCCGGCCACCCCACTGCTTGCCTGCATATCGGGGACTCCCATGGCCGGCGGAAGACGTACGGTACGCAAACTACCATCGTTGCGGATGATCCAGGCATCCCCTTCACGTGCTACCGCAGTACGACCGAATTGCTGCGCCAGATGCGCCCATTGCGACGGCCAGAGCCAATGCAGGGGCTGCTGCAACGCCCATCCGTATACCTCGTCCAACGCCTGCAGCGATGCCCGTTTGGTGGCCGAGTAGGTGTGGTAATAGATATCCACCGGTTTGAGGCGATAGGGGACGTTGGTCATCCTGTAAGTTTCGATCACATGTGCATAGCCGTAATAAGGGCCGTGCCAGTCATTGGTATATACGTTCTCGTTGATTTCCGGCGCATACGGTTGAAATAGCGGGCCACGCTGGATACCCAAAGGGTAGACACGGGTCATGCTGGGATTCTGCTGCGTAACACTGGTTTCACCGCCATTCATGCTTTCCAGCCCAAGGTCGGCGACCTGCTGCAGGGCATCCTGCGACGGCAGAGCATTACCGCTCCAGAGAAACAACTTCACCCGCTTACCTGGCGGCGCCAGGCGCTGGTTAATATAATCGACCGAACCCTGGATTTCTTTAGTCAAATTGAAACGATAACCCTTGATCGGCAAATTGTAAGCTGCCGCGGATTCGCCTGCGGCGCGAGCCGAAACACCCGGTTTATCGCTTGCCTCGGCCGCGGCCCAGTCAAACGGGTGGGAATAGGTATGGCTGGCAATTTCGACATTCGGCAAACGGAATATCGCCCGCGCCGCCTCCTCCAGTCGGGGTGACAGGGCCGGATAGAGCTCGCCCGGGCCGATTTCCGCCTGGATCACCGACACGGCCGTAGGCACCGGGTAACGTTGCAGCAGTTCGGTACGCAGCACTTCCGGTGCATAGCGCTGCCCCGGAAGTTCGGCCAGCGAGGGGAAGCCGTCGCCATCAATATGGGCGAATGCCAGCCGCAATCCGTTCTCCGTCGTTGTATCCGGCACCGGCATATCCGGCACTTGCAGGGCCGCATGTATGAAAGCAAAGATCTGCGTCACCCATTGCAACTGCCCTTTGCGGAACGGATCGTCCTGCAACACAAAAGGCGCCAGCACGTACCCGCCCCACGGCGTAATTGCTGCCAGATCGGTATGTTGACTACCACTCACCTGCTGCAGCAACACCCGCCCCTTGCCCGGCAGCAACTGGTAACCGGGCGCATCCAGTTGCGGGCGCGGCTGAACTTCCCAGCCGATCAGGGCAGGATCAAGCACCTTCAATTGTGGCAGGGCGGCGGCTGGCGGCATGTCAACGGGGCGAATGCCCAGACGCGTCAGAAGATTGCCACCGTTCACCCCGAAAGTGCCAATAAACACCAGCGGAATCCTGGCCGCCTGCTGTTTCAGCATCCAGCTTTCATAACCGCTGCGAGCGGGAACTCCATCCGGCAGCCAGGCAACCACACCAGCATAGCGACCAGACAGTGAAAACGTCGGCAGGCCCTGACGGATATCCCAGTACTGTGGCACATACCCCCAGTACTCAATGGGCAAGGCGCCATAGAGGTGGGCACTGCTGTCGCTCAGGCCCGCTTCCTGGCTATCGTACAGCAATAGCACCTTACGCGGCTGTACCTCGCGCAAACCGACCCCCAGCGTATCCAGCTCCGGCGTACTGACCCAGGGAATAAAGCCATCCCCCTCGATCTGGCGAGCCGTCTGGCGCATCAGTTCACGATTCTCCGCTGCCACATAATCAATCGCCACGACCGGCAGATGATACGTGTCACGCACCCGCCCGAGCTGCTCGGCGAGCCACTGCCGGTCGGCTGGCGACACCGACACAAACCGTTTGCTGCCAGCATCCCAGCCGCGGTAAAGCGATTCCGCCGCCACCCCCCAGACCAACTCGTGTACTTGCGGCAAAAGTTCGAATCCGCGATTGAGAAAAAGTTGTGCAGTAGGATAGCGTGCCTTGATTGCACGGATTAGCTCAACCAGTGCATTCACTTGACGCGCCTGTTCCTCGGGCGTTTTGGCAATCAGCTGATAGGAATCGAGTGTGTCGAGAAAGAAGCCACGATAGCCCTGCTGCCAAAGCGGCTCAATCAGGCGCTGCAGGACAAAATCACGCCACCCGGGTGCAGTCTGATCAATCACTCGCGATCCCCAGGCCGCGTTGCCGGCCTTCAGCCAGGCTGCCGGGATATCCTTAAACCAGGGCTGCCAGCTCCCCGCTTCGCCAATACTGACATACGCAAACAGGCGGGTATGAGCGTTCTGATATGGCCGCGGATCAGGCACATGTGCAGGCTCCACCACCACGTCGTCAAAGGCCTGCAAATCATCCAGCGGGGGATTGGCTCCATAATAAAATGCGACCGCCGGCTCCGCCCAGGCCGGGCGCAAGCACAGCAGCAACAACAGCAGGAGAATGCCGCGCAGGAGTTTGCTCAACTCGCGGCCTCCTTAACGCATACCCGGAAGCATGCCCTTGAGACCACGCATCATTTTCCCCATGCCACCCTTGGTCAGCGTTTTCATCATTTTCTGCATCTGTTCAAACTGATTCAAGAGGCGATTGACTTCCTGCACCTGCACTCCGGCACCTGCGGCAATGCGCCGCTTGCGCGACGCCTTGATCAGTTCGGGTTTGCGCCGCTCATCCGGGGTCATGGAGTTGATGATCCCCTCAACGCGTGCCAGCACGCGATCATCCATCTGGGTCCCGGCGGCAGCTTGCGCAATTTGCGCCGGCATCTTGTCCATCAGCGCGGTCAAACCGCCCATCTTCTGCATTTGCCGCAACTGCTCGCGAAAATCTTCCAAATCGAAACCTTTGCCCGATTTGAGCTTCTTCGCCAGCTTGACCGCCTCCTCCTGATCGACGCTTTTCTTCGCCTCCTCGATCAGCGACAGCACATCACCCATGCCCAGCACACGCGAAGCCATGCGCTCGGGGTGGAACGGTTCCAGCCCGGTAACCTTTTCGCCCACACCGACAAACTTGATCGGTTTGCCGGTCACATGGCGCACGGAAAGTGCCGCACCGCCACGCGAATCGCCGTCCAGTTTAGTCAGCACCACGCCGGTGAGCGGCAGCGCCTCATTGAAGGCTCGCGCCGTATTCACCGCATCCTGACCCTGCATGGCATCGACCACAAACAGCGTCTCCACCGGATTGAGCGCCGCGTGCAGATCGCGGATTTCCGCCATCATCGCTTCGTCAATCGCCAGTCGGCCGGCCGTATCGACGATCAGCACATCGTGGAACTGCTTGCGGGCGTATTCGAGCGCGGCTTTGGCAATCTCGACCGGCTTGTCTTGCGCCCCGGAAGGAAACCATTCCACCCCGATCTGCTGTGCCAGCGTTTTCAGCTGCTCGATCGCCGCCGGCCGATACACGTCGCAACTGACCACCAGCACGTTCTTTTTCTGCTCTTTCAGCATCCGCGCCAGCTTGCCGGTGGTGGTGGTCTTACCCGAGCCCTGCAGACCCGCCATCAGCACGATGGCCGGCGGCACTGCCGCCAGATTGAGCGCGGCGTTGTGCTCTCCCATCAGACGGGTCAGTTCATCATGCACCACGCCGATAACAGCCTGCCCCGGCGACAGGCTGCCCATCACCTCCTGCCCCAGCGCCCGTTCCTTCACATGAGTAACGAATTCCTTGACCACCGGCAGCGCCACATCGGCCTCCAGCAGGGCCATACGCACTTCGCGCAGCGCTTCCTGGACATTCTCCTCGGTCAGGCGGGCCTGGCCGCGCAGATTTTTGATGACCGACCCCAGCCGGTTTGTTAAGGTATCGAACATAACCTTCTGATCCTCACTCGTCTAAGCCAGCCTTTCCGCACGGAAAGGCTTTGATGTAAACTGAACAGCTGCATGGAGTGCAGCCAACGGCTGCCCCGCTTTTTTCCAACCCCACAATTATTCAGGCGAACCACGCAAAACACATTATGGGCACTCCGGTTTTACTACCGCTGCTGACGGCAACAGGCTATTTTGCCCTGAGCGCGCACTTTTTCTACAGCCGCTGGCAGCGCAATACTGCTTCTACTTGCCGCTGGGAACAGGCCGGCGTGACCTTGCTGCTGGCCCTGCACGCTTTTTCCCTGTACCTGACCATCCCGCAACCCGGCGGACTCAATCTGGGCGTTGGCAACTCACTCTCTGTCACCGCCTGGCTCGCGGTGGTCACTTACTGGGGCGCCAGTTTCGCCTACCGCCTGGAAAGCCTGTATGTTGCCATCCTGCCAATCGCCGGCGCCAGCCTGCTCGTACCCGTTATTCTACCCGAGAGCCACATCTTACCCTATAGCGGCATGGCAGCTTTTCACTGGCACCTGCTGGTATCGCTGCTGGCATACAGTCTGCTCACCATTGCAGCACTGCATGCCGGGCTGATGGTGTCGCTGGAAAAACGCCTGCACCACGCCACCCTGAGCGGCGCAATGAGTCACCTGCCGCCGCTGCTGACCCTGGAAACCCTGCTGTTCCGCCTGCTTTGGGCCGGTTTCCTGTTCCTCACCCTGTCGCTGGTGACCGGTATGCTGTTTTCCGAAACGATCTTCGGCAAACCGCTGGCATTCAACCATAAGGTGATTTTCGGCATTCTCGCCTGGCTCATTTTCGCCACACTGCTGGCAGGCCGCAGCATCTACGGCTGGCGCGGCAAACGTGCCAGCCGCCTGACCATTGCCGGCTTTGCCCTGCTGCTGCTCGCCTACATCGGCAGCAAGTTCGTACTGGAAATCTTGCTGGGCCGGGCTTGACAAGCTTTCGCCCAGCTTCGAGAATCAGACTGTCGCTGTTGCCGGACCCCACTCTTTGGACGATACTTCGCTGGGCGTATTAATCAGCCTGCTGGCAGTCTTGTTGCTGCTTTCCGCTTTTTTCTCTATATCCGAAACCAGCATGATGGCGCTCAACCGCTATCGGCTGAAACACCTGGCGCAGCAAGGCCATCGTGGCGCGATGCTGGCCAGCATCCTGCTGGCCAAGACCGACAAGCTGCTGGGCGTGATTTTGCTGGGCAACAATCTCATCAACGCCGCCGCAGCCACCCTCGTAACACTGATCAGCATTCGCCTGCTCGGCAACAACGAGGTGGCACTGACCATTGGCACGCTCGCGGTCACCTTTGCCATTCTGGTGTTCAGCGAAATCACCCCCAAGGTCATTGGCGCCACCCACCCGGAACGCATCGCCTTTGCCGCGAGCCATATCCTGACACCGCTGCTTAAACTGGCTTACCCGATTGTCTGGTTCGTCAACCTGTTCGTCAGCAGCATTCTCTGGCTGCTGCGCATCAAAACCAACGACAGCAGCCAATCCACCCAGCTCAGCCTGGAAGAAATGCGCACACTGGTACTGGAAGCCGGTCACTTCATCCCGCAAAAACACCAGAGCATCCTGCTCAATCTGTTCGAATTGCAGCAGATCACGGTGGACGACAGCATGACTCCGCGCAACCAGATCGAGGCCATCAACATCGACGACGACCTGGAAGACATCGTTCACGCGCTGTCCACCAGCCACCACACCCGTCTGCCGGTCTATCAAACCACGCTCGACCAGATCATCGGCATCGTGCACATACGCAAGGTGCTCCACGCCATCCAATCAGGCAAACTGTCGCACGACATGATCCGCGAAGCGATGCGCGACCCTTACTTCATTCCGGCCGGCACCCCACTGCTTACCCAGCTGCAACAATTCCAGGAAAAACACCGCCACAGCGCTCTGGTAGTCGACGAATACGGCGAACTGCTGGGGCTGGTCACTCTGGAAGATATCCTTGAGGAAATTGTCGGCGAATTCACCACCAGCGCACCGGGACAGACCAGCAACTATCGCCAGGAAGACAATGGTGACTGGCTGGTCGAAGGCAGCAGCCTGTTGCGCGACCTCAACCGCAAGCTGAATCTGTCTTTGCCAACCGACGGCCCGAAAACCCTTAACGGCCTGATTCTGGAACACCTGGAAGACATCCCCGAAGCGGGCACCAGCCTGCGCATTGACGGCCACACGCTGGAAATCCTGCAAACCCAGGACCGTATCGTCAAAATGGTCCGGATTACTCCGCCGGCACCAGTCTCAGCTGAAGACGCCGACTGAGCACGCACGATGCTTTACAAAGAATCGGCGCAGGTGCATTATTTGATCCAGTCATTACAACGATAATTCACAGATCATGGCTCAAGCCGCTCCCTCAACAAAACTCAGTGGTTTGGCATATGCCCTCGTTCAGCATGGCAAACTGCATGACGCCGATGCAGAAACCCTGCAGAATCAGGCGGCGGCCGCCTCGACCCCGTTTGTCAGCCAACTGGTGCAAAGCCGCAAAATGTCTGCGGCCGATGTTGCACAATTTGCCGCAGAAACCTTCGGTTACCCGCTGTTCGACCTCAATGCCTTACGCGTTGATGACCTGCCCAAGCGCCTGCTCAAGCCCGACCTGATGCACAAGCGCCGGGTGCTTGCCCTGCTTGAGCGCAACAACAAGCTGTATATCGGCTTGTCAGACCCAACCAACCTGCAGGCGTTAGAAGACGTACGTTTCCAGACAGGCAAAATGATCGAGCCGGTCATTGTCGAAGAAGACAAGCTCGGCCAGATGATCGACAAGGTATCGGAGGCCTCCGATACCAGCCTGAAAAATCTGGTCGACGAAGACATCAACCTCGACTTCGAGGGAGGCAGTGAAGCTCCGGCGGAAGATGATGGCGGCGCCACGGAAGTGGACGATGCGCCGATCGTGCGCTACGTGCAGAAAGTTTTGCTCAAGGCCATTAAAGGCGGGGCATCCGACATCCACTTCGAGCCTTACGAAAAATATTATCGCGTGCGCTTCCGCCAGGATGGCATCCTGTATGAATTCGAAAAACCGCCCCTGGCCATCAAGGAAAAGCTGGCGGCACGGATTAAGGTAATCTCGGAAATGGATATTTCCGAGAAGCGCGTACCTCAAGATGGCCGCATGCGCCTGCGCCTGTCGCGCGACCGTTTTATCGACTTCCGTGTCAGCACCCTGCCCACCCTGTTCGGCGAAAAGATCGTGATGCGTATTCTCGATCCCTCCAGCGCCACCCTGGGGATCGAGGCCTTGGGTTACGAGCCGGACCAGAAAGAAGCCTTGCTTGAGGCGATTAATCGCCCTTACGGCATGGTGCTGGTAACTGGCCCGACCGGCTCGGGTAAAACCGTGTCGCTGTACACCTGCCTGAACATTCTCAACAAGCCCGGAATCAACATTTCCACCGCAGAAGACCCGGCGGAGATCAACCTGCCCGGCATCAACCAGGTCAACGTAAACGACAAGGTGGGCCTCACCTTTGCCGCCGCACTGAAGTCGTTCCTGCGCCAGGATCCGGATATCGTGATGGTGGGCGAGATCCGCGACCTGGAAACCGCCGACATCGCCATCAAGGCGGCGCAAACCGGTCACATGGTACTCTCCACCCTGCACACCAACGATGCCCCGAAAACCCTGACCCG